>CAVEYT010000029.1:0-2501 GCA_963619995.1 Acutalibacteraceae bacterium
GAGCCGGGAGCTTGGAGCGCGTGCTCGGCTTGTTTGCCAGACGCAAGATAGTTATTAGCTGCTAGCTGTTAGCTATTAGATAAAATCGGAGCCGCTTCGCGGTATTTCTATAAGCGCCTTCGGCGCATGAGAAACAAAGCTATTCACGCGCGGATAGCGGTTACACAGAAAACGGCCCACGCCTCTTATAACAACAAGTCCATCAAGCATTTCAAGCATTTCAAGCACTTCAAGCATTTCAAGCCTTTTCAAGCCATTCAAACCACAAAAAAAAGCTGTGAGAAAATTCTCACAGCTCTTTTCACTTGCCATTTCTTATTTCTGCAATTTCTGGCCGACTTCGTTTGTGATGTCCACGCCGCCGTCGATGACGAGCGTCTGGTCGATAACGATATCAAGGCCTTTTTCTTCGCGGACCGCCGCGATGGCTTTATGGATGTCTTCGATGATCGGCCCGATGGTCGTCTTTTCTTTTTCCGCCAAAGACTTTTCGAGCTCGTTTGCAATCTTTTCCTTTTCCGCGTCGCTCTTGCCTTCCGCCTTGGAATCGAATTCAGCGCGCGCTTTCTGCGCTGCCGCCGTCATATCGAGCTGCGCTTTTTCCATTTTCGGATGCGCCTGCATCAAAACGCTCGTATTCACGTAGCCGATGCCCGCTGCCGACGCGCCAAAGACGCCGCCCATTGCCATCAATCCACAGACAGCCGCTGCCGCCATATGTTTCATTTTCATTGTTTTTTCCTCCTACCAATAAGGGCTCTGCCCCGGATATGTACGCCATTGTAATATACCCGCGCGCCGCTGTCAATGTCACGCCGCCGTTTTTACTGAATCGCATCCTCCGCATCCGGCGTCTTTTCGAGCGTTTCCTCCTCCGCCATCGTCTCGCGAATCTCCTGCTCAGCCGCCGCACGCGCCTCTTCGCGGATTTCCTTTTTCTTTTGGAAACGGGAAATCACTTCCGGCACCAGATTCAGCACGCGATCCATCGTCGTCGAGGAAACGGCGTTTTTAATGGAAAAGAGCTCCATCCGCTCCCCCTTCAGAATGAGGACCGCCGTCGGAGACATCTTGCCGCCCCCGGCTCCGCCGCCGTTTTGGCCGTCCGCGCCGCTCGTCCCCGTCCCGAAACCGAACGTGATATCCACGAAAGGCACAATCGTCGCGTCCCCCAGATACATCGGTTCGCCGATGACCGATTCCGTCGTGATCATCTGCTTAAATTCCTCAAAAATCTGCTTTCTCACCGCATCATCCATCATAAATTCCTCCCGTAGGCCAAAGTCTCCCGCACCGGCGCCTGCCTCGCGAGCTCCATGAAAACCAAAATGATGTATAAAGGAAATATCCGTCCCCCGGCGCAAAGCCGGAAATCGGCACAAGGCTCACAAAAATCCCATTCCGGACAAATTTTCGGAAAAAACGCGGCGCAAAGTCCGGCGAGACACCCCGTTTCCATCGGATCCGAAAGCCCCACGCGCCCCGTCAGACGCCACGACGACGAGAGACTGTGCCGGATGATTTTCCGCACGGCCCCAAAAACAAGCCGCACCGTCCCATTTTGCACCGCATGCCGAAGCAGCTGCCAATTGACGGACACCGTATCGGCGTCGGATGGATTTTCCGCGGAAACGGATTCCTCCTCGCGCCTTCCCGTCTCTTCCGGCGCCGCTTCCCGCTCGCGAAACAACGCCTCATAGCGGCAAATTTTGCGTTTCCGCCACAATCCGAAACCGGCCGACACCGACAAATCCGCCTGCCGCCCGTCTGCCTCGATGCGATACCGGATGGGAATTGCCAGAAGCAAAAGAACGAGCACGAAAAGCGCCGCAATACCGAGCAAAAGATAAAAAAGAATATTCATCATTTCCACCGCAGCGACCGGACTGTGCGCCCCGTTTCCAATTGCCGCCGGAAATCAAGATATAAAGAAATTTCCGCCAAGATTCGCGCTGTCATCCGCAAACATCGAGAGCGGCACACCGCGACATGGACACCCGCCGCAATCAGCACCGCGCCGACCAAATCCGTCAGATAATGAATCCCGGCATACATTCTGGAAAACGCCAAGAGCACCGAGAATCCCGCCAAAAAGACGGCGCCCGGCATCCCCGCCCGAAGCAAAACGAGCGACACCGCCGCCGCATTCATCGTGTGGTTGCTCGGAAACGACGCATTCGCCTTGTGCGCCGTAAAATTCCAGATGCTCGCATCCCGCGTAAACGGCCGCGGCCGATTCCACACTTTCCCTATCAAAAAGGAAAGGCAAGAACAAATCACGACGGAGGCGAGTGCCAGCAAAGCGGTCTCACGTCTCTTTTGCCGCGCCCGCTCATCACCGCCCAGCCAAAGCCGGACGCCGTAGGCGATAAAAACGAAATGCCCGAAGCGACAGATGAAATCCATCAGCAAATCAAAAGGAAAGCAGCGCGTCACTTTCCCATTCAGCCACTTCACAAGCGCCAAATCCATCGGCCGCCTCCTTTCCTGTCATCATCAAT
>CAVEYT010000029.1:3302-10855 GCA_963619995.1 Acutalibacteraceae bacterium
GTGAGTTTCTTCTTCGATTGCTCCTCTTCGTATCTCCTTTTTTCTTCCTTCCGCTTTTCTTCCAATTTCCGGCCGTACTCCGTGCGCAGGAAAATGCTGGTGCCGATGGCGACGACGAGGCAGACGACAAGCGCGATATTCGTTTCCGTCCATCCGTCGCCCCAGAAAATTTGCTGAATGACAAAGGCTGCGACGAGGACGAGCAGCCAATCTTTTTTCGGTGATAAATCCATAAATTACTCTGTCTCTCCTTCTTCGATTTCTTTTTTGCCGCGCTTCTTTTGGCAGAGCTTTTGCCAAACGTAGCCGCCGATGCCGACGAGAGCCGTCATGCCGATTTTGAGCGGCAATTCATAATGCTCACCGAGGCCCAGATGCGTATCGGTGGCGAGCATGCTGCCGGCAGCCCAGCCGATCACGAGCGCGCCGACGAAGACAATCCACGGAAACCGATCCATGATTTTAATCACCAACGTCGAGCCCAAAATGATGATGGGGACGGAAATCAAAAGCCCGATGGCCAGCATGAGAATATTTCCGTCCGTCGCTGCGACAATCGCCAAGACATTGTCGAGACTCATGATGACGTCGGCCGCAATCACGATGTAGACCGCGCCCCAGAAAGACGTCTGCTCCTTGACTTCCACATCTTCTTCCGCGCCTTGGTGCGCGATGAGCTTCATCCCGATGTAGACGAGGACGAGGCCGCCCGCCGTCTTGAGATACGGAATCGCCAGCAGCCAGACGAGCACGACCGCGAGCAAAATCCGAGCCAGAATCGCCCCCGCCGTCCCGAAGAGGACGACTTTTTTCTGCTGCTCGTGCGGCAGACTCCGCGCCGCCATCCCGATGATGATCGAATTATCGCCGCCGAGTGCGATGTCAAGCAGGATGATTTGCAGAAACATCAATGCGCCTTCCATTAGGTCAAAGTCCATGGTGTTTACCCTCCTGTAGGACAAAAGAAACGCGACCGGTGTGGCCAAAAGCCGCATTCCTGACGGAAAATCCCACGCAGAAACCCCGTTGGTTCAGAAAATCCGGATCAGCGGGGTTCATACATGGTTTCTCCAAATTTTTAACAAATAGAAATATAAGAATGGAAACGGTCCTGCCGAATCCGAAATCAAATCATCAGATATTCTTCATCTGATCGCGATCTTGCTTCGGACCCTTGCGCGCTTTCATATGTTTCCAAATGAAGCCGCCCCAGCCGACGACCAAAGTGACAAAAATTTTCAGCTCGAAAGCGATGTCCTCCGGAAGTCCCACATGGGAATCCGTCGCAATCATGCCGCCGGCCGCCCAGCCAATCACAAGACTTCCGACGTAGATAATCCACGGGAACCGATCCATCACTTTGACGATAATCGTCGAGCCCGCAATGATAATCGGCACGGAAATCGCCATCCCGAAGATGAGAAGCCCCAGATGCTCATTCGTCGCGGCGACAATCGCCAAGACATTATCGAGACTCATGATGACATCAGCCATCACAATCGTCCGAATCGCGCCCCAGAACGAATCTTTCGCCTCGATGTGGACATCTTCCTCTTCCGACGCATCCGACTGCCCGATGAGCTTCATGCCGATGTAAATCAGCACGATGCCGCCGATTGTTTTCAAATACGGAATCGCCAAAAGCCACACGATGATGGCCGCCAAGATGAAACGCGCCACAATGGCACCGGCCGCGCCCAGCATAATGGCCCGTTTCTGATGATGAACGGGAAGCCCTTTCGCCGCCATGCCAATCACGATGGAATTATCACCGCCCAAAGACAAATCCAGCAAAATGACCTGCAAAATCATTATAAAATCGCCGGCCCAATCGATATTCATCCTTCTCGCCTCCTACGACATAAGGACGCGCGGATTCATTCGTTCTATGGTTTCACGAAAAGCATACATACGCGCCGCCCGGAAACGAAATACCGCCTCGGCTTTCGGCGTCTTATCCGCTTGTTTTCCGTGAAATCGAATTTCTCGGATGAACCTGTGGTTCCTGAAATCCTTACATGCCTGATAATTTTTTCTAAACAAATTATACAACGAAACGGCCCAAAACTCATTACAAAAAAATCTTAATACGGGCATGGAAAACTTTTATAACAGAAATTTTTCGCAATTTTCTGCCATAAATGGGATTCGGGGAAATTTTTTTATTTGCAGCTTTGCAAAAACTCAGCTAATGCGACAAAGCCGCCACAAGTTTGTCCACTTCAGGAGGCGACCTTACGGTGGACGGTCACCTCCTGAAGAAGGCTAAATCGTTACGCGCTAAATCGCGGTTTTTTTGACAAATGCGGCGGAGCCGCCACCGCTTAAAACTAAGAGCTAAAAGCTAACAACTATCTTGCGCCTGAGAACAAAAGTCGAACACGCCGCTCCCAGCTCCAGGCTCCAGGCTATCTCGCGCCTGCCAAAAAACCGAGCACGAAAAAAGGCTGCAAGATGACTCTCGCAGCCCCTTTCCCATGCCGACACCAGCATCACCGTTCGCCGTGCATACGTACATTGCGATTCATGCAATGTGACGAACGGTAAACGGTTCACGGTAAACGGAAAACGGTCTTTCCATGTTCATTCCAAAAACGCGCTGACTTCTCTCCACTTGGCCGCCGTTTCCTTCATGCGCGCGATGGCCGCTGCCGCTTCTTCCTGCTGGCGTGCGACTTGCGCCGGGCTCGTGCCGCCGTAGGCGTTTCTGTTTTTGACGCAATTTTCGATATCGAGCGCCTCATAGATGTCTGCCTCAAAGAGCGGGCTCATGTCTTGGAATTCGGCGAGTGTCAAATCCGTCAGGACTTTTTTCTGCTCGATGCACGCTGCAACCGCGCGGCCCACGACAGCGTGCGCTTTGCGGAAGGGGAGACCCTTTTTCGCAAGGTAATCCGCCATGTCCGTCGCGTTCGAGAAATCGGACTCGAGGACGGCGCGGGTGTGATCGCCGCAGACCGTCATCGTCCGGAGCATCCCGGCGTAGATTTCCAGCGCAAATCCCAGCGTGTCAATCGCATCGAAGACGCCTTCCTTGTCCTCTTGCATATCCTTGTTGTACGCAAGCGGCAGACCCTTCATCGTCGTCAAAAGCGCCACGAGATGGCCAATCGTCCGGCCCGTCTTACCGCGAATGAGCTCGCAGATGTCCGGATTCTTTTTCTGCGGCATGATAGAGCTGCCCGTGCAATAGCCGTCGTCGAGCTCAATGAAATGAAATTCACTCGTGCTCCAGAGAATCAATTCCTCGGAAAGGCGCGACAAATGCACCATGCAAATCGACGCGAACGACAGAAATTCCAGGATGTAATCGCGGTCGGAGACGGCATCGAGACTGTTTCCGTAGCATTGGGAAAACCGGAGCGCTTTCGCCGTTTCCAAAGGCGCCGTCGGATACGTCGTCCCGGCCAGCGCCGCCGCGCCCAGGGGCGAGATGTCCGCCATGTAGAAACAGTCTTCCAACCGCCGGAAATCGCGCGACAGCATCGCAAAATACGCCAGCATGTGATGCGCGAAAAGCACCGGCTGCGCGCGCTGCAAATGCGTGTATCCCGGCAGAATCACGTCCTTGTATTTTTGGGAAACGAAGAGGAGCGCCTCGCAGACGGCCGTGAGCTTTTCCGCGATGAGGCCGATGTGACGCCGCACGTACATATGCGTGTCCACCGCCGTCTGATCGTTTCGACTCCGCGCCGTGTGCAGCCGCGCGCCCGCGTCCCCGATGGCCTCCGTCAGCCGCTTTTCGATATTCATATGAATGTCTTCGAGCGAGACAGAAAAATCGAAATCGCCGGCGTCAATCCGTTTCCGAATATCGGACAGCCCGTCGGAAATCGCGCGAAAATCCTCCGCAGAGAGAATGCCGTGATCGCAAAGCATCTTCGCGTGCGCTAAAGACCCCGCGATATCCTCGCGATACATCCGTCGGTCAAAGGAAATTGACGCGTTGAAGTCCTCCGTGGATTTTTCCTCCGCCTTGGAGAAGCGGCCGCCCCACATCGTCTCACTCATTTTTCGTTCTTTTCCTTCATGAGAGCGCGAATCGTCAGCGGCAAGCCGAAGAGATTGATGAAACCGCCCGCATCGGCCTGGTTGTACACATCGTCTTCGCCGAACGTGACGAATTCTTCATTGTAGAGCGAATACGGGGATTTCGCGCCATGCGACATGATATTTCCTTTGTAGAGACGCAGCGTCACTTCGCCCGTCACCGTCTTCGACGTCTCATCCGCAAACGCCTGCAGCGCTTCGCGGAGCGGCGCAAACCACATCCCATCGTACACGAGCTCGCTGTAACGAATCGCCGCCGATTCCTTGAAATGGAGCGTCGCACGGTCAAGGCACAGATATTCCAATTCGCGATGCGCATAGAAGAGAATCGCCGCGCCCGGATTTTCATACACGCCGCGAGACTTCATGCCCACGAGGCGATTTTCCACGATATCGTCGATCCCGATCCCGTTCCGCGCGCCAATCGTATTCAGCGCTTCGATCATTTCGAGGCCCGACAGTTTCTTCCCGTCCAGCGCGACCGGCACGCCCTTTTCAAAGGACAGCGTGATGAGCTCCGGCTCGTCCTTCGCATCTTCCGGATCGCAGGTCACGAGGAACATATCCTTGTGCGGCGCGTTCGCCGGATTTTCCAAATCGTCGCCCTCATGCGACAGATGCCAAATGTTCCAGTCCATGGAGTACGGATATTTCTGCGCTTCTTTTTCCTCATCCGTCTGCTTTTCGTCGTACATCTGGATCGGCACATGGTGCGCCGCCGCGTACGCCATCGCATCCTCGCGAGACTTAATCGTCCAGAGACGCCACGGCGCGATGATCGTCAAATGCGGATTCAAAGCCTTCACCGCCAGCTCGAAACGGACCTGATCGTTCCCCTTGCCCGTCGCGCCGTGGGAAACCGCATCCGCGCCGTATTCCTTCGCCACATCCACCAGAATTTTTCCAATCAGCGGACGCGCAATCGACGTGCCGAGCAAATATTTCCCTTCATAGCGACCGTCGGCCCGCAGCACCTGGTACGCATAATTTTCAATAAATTCCTTCCGCGCGTCAATCGTCACCGCGACATCCGCGCCCGAATCGAGCGCCTTTTGATGAATCGCGTCGAAATCCTCCGGTTGCCCCAGATTCACCGTGCACGCGATGACCTCGCAATCATAATTCTCCTTGAGCCACGGAATGATGCAGGACGTATCAAGTCCGCCCGAATACGCCAAAACCACTTTCTTGACTTCCGCCATGTGTAAGCCGCCTTTCTTCATAAAATATTTTCAGTATGCCCGTCATTATACAGCAAAATGTATAAATCTTGCAAGAGATACAGGAAACAAAATTGCCGCCCCTCCCGTTTCCCATTTCATTGGAAACAAAACACGCGCCAAAACTCCGCCCATTTCTTCCGGCATATCCACCTCTGTATTTCTTGTATAAATTTACATTCAATTTGCATAAAGCCGCCACTGCAATGACATGTTTCCCAATAAAAAAGAAAAGCATCTTGCGAAGAATGCTTCTCTTTCACTTCTTATTCTTTTACCAATACAAATCGAATCGGCAGATACGTCGCACCCGCCGGGATGAAACGGATGAATAAATCTTTTCCGACATCCCAAGTCCCGGCCTCCATGACATCCTCCGTCGTCTCGTGCCCGAAGCGCAGACCCCGTTTCGTCGTCTCCGTCCGATAAAATTTCAAAAATTTCTCATTCTGCCCGATCCGAAAACTCCCGACGTACACGCCGCCCTGCGGATTGATATACAGCTTGAATCGTCCCGTCCCTTCCGTCTTCACACGGAGCCGATACGCGATCCCGTAATCGCCGAAATCTTCCCGCGCCGTCCTATCGATTTCATCGTATCCCATCTGGAAACCGGGAAACCCGCCGATTACAATCGCCGCCGCGCCGCCGGAAAAATCCCAAGGCCCCGCTTCCCAAGAAAGCTCCGAAGGAAACGTCCCGCGAAGCCCGTGCGAATCCACCGGAAGATACGACGCCGCTTGCAATATTCTCGCAAGCCACACATCCGTTTCCTTCGGAAGAATCGCCGTCCCCATCGTGACTGGTTTTTCCGTCTCAATCTCCACAATGCCGCTCACCAAATCATCCTGCCGGATGCCCTTTTCGTCGTCTTCAAAAAGAATGACCCGCTCCCCGGCCGGCAGCCGCACCGTCTTCGCCTCCTTCGGCAGCGTCGTCACCTCGCGAAATGACAGCGTCCGCCCCGTCGAAATATAATCCCGGCTCGGATCCCCGCGAAGTGTCCGCGTGACGGAAATATCCTGCCCCCGATGCGACTTCGCATACACGACGAGCCGCGCCGGCTTCCCCGTCTCATTCACGTGATAATAATACACGCGCCCCGCGCCCTTCGCCACCGTCCCTTCGGCCAGCACGCCATACTCAGACGCATACTCCGGCGAGTCCGAAAAAATCAAAGTCCCCTCTCGGGCGACCAAATTCAGCGGCAGCACCGTGACATCCTCCGGAATCCCCGAAGCCGCCGCACTCGATGAAACCAAAAGGGAAACCAAGATCCCCGCCCACTTCTTCCAATACGTTTTCACAAAGCCCTCCTCAAGACCGTCACAAAGCATTATCAAACAAAACGAAATCAATCCATTTCAAGAAGACGGAAACAATCATCACGGATATCCCGACCTCCGTAAAGAATACGCAAAACGGTCACATTCCTATTTTTATTCGAGAAAATATAAAATACAAGATACCGATTGACCGGCATGACATGAACATTCCACCGATTTTCTTTCTTGTACACGCGAAAACGCTCCGGCATCTGTGCCAAGGACGCCACTGCCCGCTCAATTCGAGAAAGCTGGCCGGTCGCACTTTGGACGGATTGCGACTCCAACGCAATGTATCGAAAAATAGAAATCAAATCATCCCGTGCCGTTTCTGTCAAAAACACCTCATATTTCAAGGTTTCCACTCTCCGCGCGCCTCCGCAAAAGCCTCTGCCGCAGGAAGGGTCCGGCCGGCCTTACTATCCGCATAGCCTTTCTCCAATTCCGCGCCAAGCTCTGCCTCCGTCATCCTACGAACGTCCAAAGGATGCTCCGGCAATTTCACCGCAAAAGGCAATCCATTTTGCAGAATGATTTGTTTGTAAAAAAGTGTAATCGCATTGGAAGCCGGAATGCCGAGCGCCGTCAGAATTCTTTCGGCCTGTTCTTTCAAGTCCGGCTCAATTCTTGCATACAAATTCGCTGATTTTGCCATGACAAAACTCCTTTTTCGCAGAAACATTTTGAAAACATTATACACAATCGTGCGGACAAGCGCAATACATTTCGCGGGCGAGCGAAGCGACGTTTAACTTTTACTCTATGTTTATCAATCGCTTCGGGCACAAAGGTCCGCGCCGCGAAGGGAAAGAATTGAGGCTTGAGAATTGAGATTTGAGGACAGGTGTCGCTTCGCGACATTTTCGCATTCAGCGTCCCATCATCCGACGCTTCGCGCCATCTTCCTCCGATAAGGAGGGCTTAGCCTGTGGCGGCCTTGTGCAAACGAACAGGAGCC
>CAVEYT010000030.1:0-10779 GCA_963619995.1 Acutalibacteraceae bacterium
CCGATGACGGCGGTGACGGATTTTCTCGGGGTGAGCATGAAGTGATCCGTCACCGTAAGTCCGATGGTTTCTGTTTCCAAAAGCCTGCAGAAACGGGCTTGGTCTTCGACGGGCCAATCGCCGTAGCCGGGGCTGAAGCGCCATGTGGTATTTGCGCCGCGTTTTCGGGCCTCCGTTTTGATGTAGGCTTCGAGTTCGTCGGCGAGCTTTTCGGTGAGGGCAGTCGCGGCGGCGTCGAGGAGGAGGCCGCGGACGTATTGATTCTCTTGAAAGCAAGCGTCGCTTGTTTCCTCCATTACGTTTCCGACGGTGACAGCGAGCGCCGCGACGGTGAATGCGTCTTTCAAATGTTTTCGGATGGCGGTGCCTCGGAGAGGGAAGGCGTTTTCACCTTCGCCGAGGACGCCCGTTTCCGGGTCGTAAGGAAACAGTTCCCAGATGCCGCGCGGCGCGGCGAGAGCGCGGGCTTCGGCGGCGGCTTCTCGGACGGCGTTTTCAGGGAAACTTTCTTTTCGCGGGATGCCTGCGTAGCGCAGCATTTCTTTTTCGTCGACGGCAAAGAGGGTGCCATGGTAGAGCGGCATGAGGTCTCCTTTCTTTTCAAAATTTTACCTACTATATCATCTGCGTCGCGGCGGGTCAAACAAAATGCGTCGATTTTGTGATAGAATAAGAATAATTTTATGGATTCGGATAGGAGGACATCATGATTTTCGGGAAATTAAAAGATTTGGAAACGTATCGGCCGCAGCTGCCGCGTGCGGTGTATGAATGCCTTTCGCAGCTGCGCGATTTTGATTTCGACGGGAAACCGGACGGGAAATATGACATCGCGGGCGCGGGGACGATGTCGGTGGAGTCGCCGTGGACGGAAGCGCCGACGGTGAGAAAGGCGGAAGGCCATCGCCGTTTCATCGATGTGGTGCTGCTGCTTCGCGGCGAGGAATGGATCGGCTGCCGGCCGCTCTCCGACGCGGGTGCCGTCACGGAGTCGTATGAGGATCGGGATTTGTATTTCTTCGAAGGCGCGGGCGAGGAAACGCGCGTGCACATGCTGCCGGGATATTTTCTCATCTGTTTCCCGGAGGACGTGCATCGTCCGCTTTGTCAGGGAAAGAGAGGGCCTGCGGAGATTCGCAAGGCGGTCTTGAAGCTGCCGGTGTTTTGAGGGCGATAGGGCGTGTGCTTGGCTTTGTGTGACGCATAGCGGTCGAGACGTCAGATGCAAAAAGTTAGCAGTTAGTAGTTAGTAGTGAGCAGTGCAGGTGTCGCTTCGCGATATTTTAAAAAATCGTCGCCGAAGGCGACACCGCTAAAGTCTGACGTCTGATCGTCTGATGTCTGACTTCTCGATCTCCGTGTGAGAAAAAAGCACATTTCAACCAAGAATATAAAAACTTCATAGTGTGCTATTGAATTTTTCAAAAATTTTTGGTAGCATATAGGAAATATTCTAAAAAATAGAAAAATTTCGGGAGGGAACCCTATGAAATGTAAGAAATGGATGGCCGCTTCGCTTTTGTGTGCGGCGCTGGGCGCTTCGGTTTTCGCGGGCGGCTGCGGGAAACAGAATGCGGGCGGCATGACGCAGCAGGCGACGAAGGTCACGACGACGAAGGCGTTTCGTTCGGATACGCCGATTGTGTATGAGTACACGGGCAATATCACGGCGGTGCAGGAAGTCCCGGTGCGTGCGCGGGTGTCGGGCACGGTGGTGGAGAAATTCGTCACGGGCGGCCAGACGGTCGAGGCGGGGCAGCCGCTCTTCCGGATCGATACGCGGCAGTATGAATCGGCGCTCGTCGCGGCGCAGGCATCTGCGGCACAGGCCGGCGCGAATTATCAGAATGCGGCGGTCGATTTGGCGCGCTATGAGCAGCTGATCGGCTCGGGCGCGATTTCGCGGCAAGCGTACGACAATGCGGCGTCGGCGGCTGAGCAGCTCAAGGCGGCATACGAAGCGGCGAGCGCACAGGCCAAAATCGCGGCGGATAATTTGGATGATACGATTGTCCGCGCACCGTTTGCCGGGAAACTTTCGATGGACGATGAGGATGTCGGGACGTTTGCGACAGCCGGAAACACAACCCTCGTCACGATTTCTTCGACGGATCCCGTTTTCGTCCAATTTGATATGTCGGAGACGGAATATCTGGAAATGGCGCGGAAGAATACGGATCGCGAGGCGTGGGGCGCCAAGCTGAAGCTTCGTCTTTCCGACGGGAAACTTTACGGTGGGACGGGTCGTGTCGTACAGGTGAGTCCGGGCTTGTCGGGCGGCCGCATGTCCATCCATGCTGCGTTTGAAAATCCGCAGGGACTTTTGATTCCGGGGATGTACGGCACGGTCATTTCCGATGCGGAGACGGCGTCCGGCGTGCTCCTCGTCCCGACGCAGGCGATTATTCAGCTCTTGAATCGAAATCTCGTCGATGTGGTCGTGGACGGCAAAGTCGTCCAGAAACCGATTGAAATCGGCGGCACATACGGCATTTATACGATTGTGAAATCCGGGATCACGACGGATGACGTCATCATCGTCGAAGGCCAGGGCAAGGTCCGTGTCGGACAGGCCGTGGCGCCGGAAGAAATGGAAAAGGAGGCTCTGGCGGCCAAGATTTCCGAGCAAAACCAAGACAGTCGCTCGACGGCAAAATAAGGAGGGGTTATGTCAAAATTCTTTATCAACCGCCCCGTATTTGCCATCGTCATCGCACTCGTGATTACGATTGCGGGGCTGCTCTGTATGATGGTGCTGCCGGTCGACCGCTACCCGCAGATCACGCCGACGCAGGTTTCCGTCCGGGCGAATTACCCCGGCGCGGATTCCGAAGTCGTCGAGCAGACGGTCGCGCAGGTCATCGAGAAACAGGTCGTCAGCGTCGAAGGCTTCGACAACATGAATTCGACGTCCAATGCGGACGGCTCTTATTCGCTCAATGTCCAATTTTTGGCGGGGACGGACCAGGATATGGCGGCGGTGCGCGTGCAGAACGCCGTCGCGCAGGCCGATGCGTCGCTCCCGGATACGGTGCGCACGCTGGGCGTCACGTCGCAGAAATCATCGAATGACATTGCGATGGTTTTGGCAATCAAATCGCCGAACGGGACCTACGACAGCACGTTTCTGAAAAACTATTTTTCGATGAATTACGTCGACGAACTGAAAAACATCAAGGGCGTCGGCACGGTGCAGGAATTCGGCGCCGATTACGCGATGCGCATCTGGCTCGATCCGACGAAGATGGCGCAAAACAGCGTGACGGCAGCGGAAATTTTGGCCGCGATCAAAGCGCAGAATACGCAGGTCGCCGCCGGGAACGTCGGTTCGCGCCCGACGGATTCGGACACGTCGTTCCAGTACACGATTTCCGTCCAGGGGCGTCTGGCGTCCGAAGAGGAATTCGGAAACATCGCCCTTCGCACGAATTCGGACGGCTCCGTCCTGCGTCTTCGCGATGTGGCGCGGATTCAGCTCGATTCCCGCGAATACAATTTTATCGGTCTTACCGATGGTCTCGATGCCACGGGTGTCGGCATTTCGCTCACGACGGATGCGAATGCGATTGAGACGCTGGGCGCCATCAAAGCGAAACTCGAGGAAGACGCGAAATCCTTCCCGGCTGACATGGAGATCGACATCATCATCGACAATACCGAATTCATCATGGCCTCCATCAAAGAAGTGCTTCACACCTTCTTCGAAGCGCTGATTTTGGTCGGTGTCATCGTGTATCTCTTCCTGCAGAATTGGCGCTCCACGCTCATTCCGATGATCGCGGTCCCCGTTTCTTTGCTCGGGACCTTCGCCTCCTTCGTCCTGCTCGGCTTCACCATCAATACGCTGACTCTCTTCGCCATGGTCTTGGCGATTGGGCTCGTCGTCGATGACGCCATCGTCGTCATTGAAGCCGTCGAGTACGAAATGCGCTACAACAACAAAGCGCCGCGCGAAGCGACCGTCATTGCCATGGAAAAGGTCCAGAGCCCGGTCATCGGCGTCGCGGCCGTTCTGGCAGCCGTTTTCATCCCCGTCGCCTTCCTCTCCGGCGTCATGGGGATTCTCTACCAGCAATTTGCCTTGACCATTGCGGTCTCCGTCCTGATTTCCGCGTTCGTTGCCCTTTCACTCACGCCGACGCTCTGCGCCATGCTGTTGAAAGAAGGTAAAGACCACGCGGACAAGAGCGCCATCGGGCGTTTCTTCGACAAATTCAACGCTTGGTTTGACCGCATGATTGAGTCCTACGGGAAACTGTTGACGCGGCTCGGCCAGAAAATCATCGTGCCGATTGGTTTCCTCGTCGGCCTCACCGTCGTGTCCGCTTTCCTATTCATGAAACTGCCGACCGCGTTCATTCCGGCGGAAGACAACGGCTACTATCTCGTGTCCGTTTCCCTTCCGGAAGGCGCGACCGCGAACCGTACGAATAAAGAGATTAAGAAATACGTCGACTTTATCGGCTCGCAGCCCGGCGTCCTTCATACCTTCGGGCTGACGGGCATGGACGTCCTCTCCGGCGGCGTCAAGCCGAACGCGGGGACATCCTTCATCCGTCTCGACCATTGGGACAACCGGAAAACGGTGGAAACGTCCGTCAATACGTATATCGGGAAATCCTTTGCCTACGGCGCGATGAATCCGAATGTGTCGCTCATTGCGATGAACCCGCCACCCATTCCCGGGCTCGGCGCGTCCGGCGGTTTCACCGTTTACATTCAGAACAAAGCCGGTGCCTCGACCGAAGAACTCTACAATGTCGTGAATCAATTCCTGGCAGCGGCGAACCAGCGGCCGGAAATTGCGCAGGCCTACACCATGTTCCGCATGGATACGCCCGCGTACAATTTCGATATCGACCGCGACAAAGTGGCTCGCAGCGGCGTCAATGTCAGCGACATCTTCACGGCGCTCCAGACGTACTATGGTGGCGTGCAAGTCAATGATTTCACGCTCTATGGCCGAAACTTCAAAGTCGTCGCCCAGGCGGATACCGATTACCGCATGAGTGTCCTCGACAATAAATTCCTGACCGTGCGCGATGCGAGCGGAAATATGGTCCCGATCAGCAATTTCATCACGCCGAAGCAGACGAGCTCCGCGGCCGTCCTCACCCGTTTCAACAACTTCCCCGCCATCAAAGTCGGCGGCAGCAATGCGGACGGGTACTCCTCGGGCGACGCGTTGAATGCCCTTGAAGAAGTGGCAAATGAAGTCCTCCCGACCGGCTACGCCTACGTCTTTGCGGAAACGTCGCAGCAGGAACGCGAAGCCGGAAACAAGACGGTCTACGCGCTGGCGCTCGGGATGCTCTTCGTCTTCCTCGCGCTCGCTGCGCTCTATGAAAGCTGGAAAGTCCCCTTCACGGTGCTCTTCGGCATTCCGACCGGTTTCTTCGGCGCCTGCCTCGCGGCTTTGGTCTGCGGCGTGTACAACGATATTTATTTCCAGATCGGTCTCCTCGTCATCATCGGCCTGGCGGCCAAGAACGCCATCCTCATCGTCGAGTACGCGAAAGTCCGCGCCGATGCGGGCATGGAAGTCCACCAAGCGGCCGTCGAAGCCTCCCAGATTCGTCTGCGTCCGATTCTCATGACATCGCTCGCCTTCATCCTGGGCTGCGTGCCGCTCGCGATATCGGCCGGTGCCGGTGCCGGTGCCCGAAACGAAATGGGCATCACCGTCGTCTTCGGCACCCTCTCCGCGACCGTCTTCTCCCTTCTCCTGACGCCGATGCTTTTCATCGTGATAGAAAAATTGCATTGGGGTTTCTGGAAGAAATAAAATGGAAACAGAAAAACCTCCGCTCGACTGTGGCGGAGGTTTTTGATTGGGATTTTTGGCTTTGAGTTTGACACAAAAAGCATCTCACCGAGCTTCACTTCATCCGTTGATCTGATTCTCAAAAAATGCAATCGTCTCTCGCAGCCCCTTCGACAATTCCGTCTTCGGCGTCCAATCCAATAATTTCTTTGCATTCTCATTGCAGAGGGACGAGCGGTAAATATCACCCGGACGCGCTTCGCCGTGGAGGACGTCGACGGTTTTTCCGCTTTGGCGGAGCATTTCGGAAATCAAATCGTTCAGAGAGATTTCCGTGCCCGTGCTGACATTGCAGACGGCTCCGGAGGCTTTGGTGAGTGCCGCTGCGTTGGCCGCCGCGACGTCGCCGACGTAGATGAAATCGCGCGTCTGGCCACCGTCGCCGAAGACGGGAAGCGGTTTCCCTTCGGCCAGGAGTTTGGCGAAAATATAGATGACGCCGCCTTCGCCGTGCGCTCCCTGGCGCGGGCCGTACACATTGCTGTAGCGCAGGACGGTGTAATCCAAATCGTAGAGGTCGTGGTACAGCGCCAAATATTTCTCCGTCATCCATTTCGTGAGTCCGTAAAAGGCTGTGGGCGCCGGCGGCTCCGTTTCCTTGAGCGGAAGCGTGAGATTGTCACCGTAAATGGCGGCTGACGAGGCGAAGACGACTTTTCGCGTCCCTGTCTTGCGCGCGGCTTCGAGGACGGAGAGGAGTCCCATGATGTTTTCGTCGGCGTCGAAATACGGATTGTCGACGGAAACGGGGACCATCGTCTGCGCCGCTTCGTGGTAGACGGCTTCAAACCGGTGCGTTTCAAAAATTTTTTGGATGCGGTCCTTTTCGCGGATGTCTATCTTCACAAATTCGGCGTCCGGATGAATAAATTCCGTCGTGCCGGAGGACAGATTGTCTAAAATGGTGACGCGATGACCGTTTTCAATCAGTAAATCGGCAATGTGCGAGCCGATAAAGCCCGCGCCGCCGGTGATAGCGATATTCATAGTATTCGGTTCTCTTTCTAAGGAAGCGCTGGTTCAATCCATGCGGAAACGATAGCCTGCGCCCCAGACGGTCTCGATGCGTTCATACGGCAGCCCGTCCGGGGATTTTAATTTGTCGCGGAGGCGATTGATGTGGACGGTGACGGTCGCCGGTTCCGTGATGGGATCGAGCGTCCAAATTTGTTGGAACAGTTGATTCTTGGAGAAGACTTCGTTCGGGTGCGACGCCATGAAGAAGAGCAAGTCGAATTCTTTGCTTGTGAGCGACACGCTTCTTCCGTCCAAAATGACTTGCCGCGCGCGCGGGCGAATGGTCAGGTTGTCGACGACGATTTCATCTTCGAGCGATACCCGATTTTGATTGAGCTTCATGAGACGCTCATGCACGGCGATGTGTGCGCGAAGCCGCGCGACGAGTTCGGTCGGGCTGAAAGGTTTCACGATATAATCGTCCGCCCCGAGGCCGAGCCCGCGAATCTTGTCGAGTTCTTCCTTCTTTGCCGTCACGAACAGAATCGGCGCGTGCGTTTTCTCGCGAATTTTCCGGCAGAGCGAAAATCCGTCTTCCCCCGGCAGCATGACGTCCAAAAGGATGCCGTCGACTTCCGTTTCCTTCATAATGCGCAGCGCTTCTTCTCCGTTTTCCGCAATGGACACTTCGTAGCCGTTTGGTTCCAGGAAATCGCGCTCCAGCTCCGCGATGAGGGAATCGTCCTCCACGATGAGAATATTCAGCATAAGTACCTCCTTATAAAGGAATGCGAATGGTCACGACAAGACCGTTTTCGTTTTGGGCGGCGACCGTGCCACCGTGCAAAGAAATAAGATCTTTGGCGACGGAAAGTCCGAGGCCGCTGCCGGAAACAGAATCCGGTGCGGCGCGAAAGCCCGGCTCAAAGAGATGGGAGAGCGCCTCTTCAGGAGCGCCGGGTCCGTCGTCTCGATAGGTCAGGACCGCTTCCGCCCCGTCCGTTTTCCCCGTAAAGGAAACGACGGATGACGGCGCGATCCGATATTTCAAAGTATTTCCCGTCAAATTGTCCAAAATGCGAAGAAAGGCATCGGCATCGAGCGGCACGTCCAAAGATTCTTCGATTTCCGTCCGCCACGTGACATGATTTCTGTCCCATTTTGATTGATAGGCCGATATATAATTTCGCAAAAGGGAGGAAACGGAAATCGGCTTGGCGGCGATGGTCATCTCTCCCGTGCGGTTCAGCGTCGACAGCTGGGAGAGCAGCGCTTCCAAATCGGCGGCGGCGAGGAGAACGGCCGACAGATACGACGCGCGCTTCTCTTCCGTCTGTGCCTGCCCTTTTTGCAGCGCTTCCGTGTATCCCATCACGGATTGCAATTTCGCTTTCGCGTCGTGAATGAGCCCCGCGATGCGCTCTGTTTTTTCTTTTGCGTCTGTCATTGGAGGCAAAGCTCCACGGGGCAGTGGTCGCTGCCGAAAATTTCCGGATGAATGGCCGCGACGGACACCGACGGCGCCAGGCGGTCGGAGACGATGAAATAATCAATCCGCCATCCCACATTCTTTTCCCGCGCGCGCATCATGTAGCTCCACCACGAATACGCGCCGGTGACATCCGGATGCAAAAGCCGGAAAGAATCTGTGAAACCTTCGGACAAAAGCCGCGTCATCGCGCCGCGCTCCTCGTCCGTAAAGCCGGCATTCTGCCGATTGGATTTCGGATTCGCCAGGTCAATCTCTTCATGCGCCACATTGAGGTCGCCGCAGAGCACGACCGGTTTCTTTTTGTCGAGTTCTTTCAGGAAATCCAGAAACGCCGCTTCCCACTCCATGCGATACGACAAGCGCAAAAGTCCGCGCTGGCTGTTCGGCGTGTAGCAAGTGACGAGGAAATGATCATCAAATTCGGCTGTGATGACGCGGCCCTCCAGGTCGTGCTCGGGAATGCCGAGGCCGTAGGAAACGGAGAGCGGCTCGTGCTTTGTGAAGATGGCCGTGCCGCTGTATCCTTTTTTGACGGCGCTGTTCCAATACAAATGATAGCCCGGAAGCGAGAGCTCAATCTGCTCGGGCGAGAGTTTCGTTTCCTGCAAACAAAACGCATCGGCGTCCAATGCGGCAAAGGATTCCGCGAAACCTTTTTTCATGCAGGCGCGAAGCCCGTTCACGTTCCAAGAAATATATTTGCGCGGGGTCATACGATGGCCTTTCTTTCCGGAAGCACTTTTAATTTAATCTGCGCTTCCGTAAAAAATGTAAATGAATCCGAAAGAATTTCTCTATATTTTGCATTATACAATATTTTTCCGTAAAATTAAAGAGTCGTTTCAAGGCATAAACAAATTTTATAACAATTTTAGACTTGCGACACAAAGAAAGTACGCAGAAGAAAATGTCACCGTTTCTAAAGACATTATTTCATTTCATGATATAATGAGACGGTCATTTCATTCAAAAATAAATTTTTTCTTCAGGAGGAAACGGTATGAAAAAAGTGGTGGTCACGGTCATCGGCGCGGATCGCGTCGGCATTATCGCCGGTGTGTCGGCGGGGCTCGCCGCGCATGAGCTGAATATTTTGACGGTCTCGCAGACGATTGTGGACGGGATTTTCAATATGGTGCTGATGTGCGACATGGAATCGTCGAAGGATTCGCTGCAGGACATTCAGCAAGTCATGGCGAAAATCGGGGACGAGCTCGGCGTCGAAGTCCGCGTGCAGCTCGCCGATATTTTCTACTTGATGCATCGCGTGTGACGGAGGCTCCCCATGCTGGATATCGAAGATATTTTGGAAACGGAGCGCATGTTTGACCAAAATAAATTGGACGTGCGCACGATTACGATGGGCATTTCCCTTCTGGGATGTGCCGCGGAAGACAATGATCGCTTTTGCGAAAAAGTGTACGACACCATTTGCCGAAAAGCAGAGCGCCTCGCGGCGGTGAGCGCCGACATTTCCGCTGAATACGGCGTGCCGATTGTGAATCGACGCATCTCGGTGACGCCGATAGCCATCGCGGCAGCGGCATGCGAAAATGCCGACTTCGTCAAAATCGCCAAGACGCTGCAACGCGCGGCCGATACGCTCGGCATCGACATCATGGGCGGGTTCTCGGCGCTGGTCGACCGCGGGATGACGACATCGGACCGCAAACTTTTGGACAGCATTCCCGAAGCGCTTTCGGAAACGAAAAGCATTTGTAGCTCCGTTTCCGTCGGCTCCACGAAGGCGGGCATCAATATGGACGCGGTGCGTCTCGTCGGGCAAATTGTGAAAGATTTGGCTGAGCGCACGCGCGACCATGATGCAGACGGCTGCACGAAATTTGTGGCGTTTTGTAATGCGGTCGAGGACAATCCTTTCATGGCCGGCGCATTCCACGGCGTGACGAATGGCGACACGGCCATTCACGTCGGCGTTTCCGGTCCCGGCGTCGTGAAGCGCGCGCTCGAGGACGTCAAAGGGGCGCCGCTCGATGTCGTGGCGGAAAAAGTGAAAAATACCGCGTTTCAGATTACGCGTCTCGGCCAGCTCGTCGCACGGCAAGCCGCCGACCGCCTTGGCGCGCCCTTCGGCATTATCGATTTGTCGCTGGCACCCACGGCGGCCAAAGGCGATTCCGTCGCGGCGGTCTTGGAAGAAATGGGACTCGAAAGCTGCGGCGGCCCCGGCACGACGGCGGCGCTCGCGCTCCTGAATGACGCCGTCAAAAAAGGCGGTCTCATGGCTTCCTCCAGCGTCGGCGGCCTCTCCGGCGCGTTCATCCCCGTCAGCGAAGACCTCGGCATGATCGAAGCCGTCCGTCGCGGCAGCCTCTGCCTGGAGAAGCTGGAAGCCATGACCTGCGTCTGCTCCGTCGGACTCGACATGATTGCCATCCCCGGCGACACGACGGCGGAAACCATCTCCGCGATTCTCGCCGACGAAGCGGCCATCGGCATGATCAACAACAAGACGACCGCGCTCCGCCTCATCCCCGCTCCCGGC
>CAVEYT010000031.1:0-10646 GCA_963619995.1 Acutalibacteraceae bacterium
CCATGCACACGAACCAACGGTTTCGGTGTGTTGAACGTGATGGGAACCAAACGCGAACCGAATCCCGCTGCCAAAAATACGGCGCGCTTCACCCGATACGGTTCCAAAGCTTCCAGCCCGGCCGCCGTCACGGCACCGTCTTTTACATATCCGAAAGCCGTCAATTCTTTGAGCGTCTTATTGATGGTTCCCAGACTGTATTTCGTCTGCTTTTCCAAATCACGTTGCGTCATCGCAGACGATACCGAAACCAACGCGTTCAAAACATCAAATTGTTTCTCGGTTAATTTCACCATGCTCTCCTTTTGCTTTGTTCATAAGGCGTTTTCTACGAATATATTTGAACATTTCTCCATTCAGAAAAATCAAAATGAAATAAAATTTCCTCTGATGTGCCATCCGCTTTCCGTCAAAGTTTTTTGCTCATTCGGTTTGGTAGAAATAGTACACAAAACGCCATTTAAAATCAATACCTCGGCACCGAAAATGTTCAAATCCGGCCGCCTCTTCTTCATCAAAAAATCATGCCGACCCACACAAAAAAAGAGCAGACCCGAAGATCTGCTCCTCATTTCCTCGTTCTCTGTTCTCCGTCATCCGTGAACCGTGAACCGTGCGTGAATGCATTGGAATTCACTCGGTATGACGAACGGTAAACGGACAACGGCAAACGGTTTCTTATCTCCCCCATCCGTCCCAAAATTCTTTCCGAAATTCCGTAAAACGTCCCGCGATAATCGCCTCTCGCATGTCGCGCATGAATTGCAGTAGGAAATACAAATTGTGAATCGTTAGGAGACGGAGCGCGAGGGTTTCTTCCGCTTTATACAGATGGCGAAGGTAGGCGCGGGAATAGTGGCGGCAGGTGTAGCAGCCGCAGCCTTCTTCGAGCGGGGACCAGTCGCGTTCGTATTGTTTGTTTTTGATATTCATGCGGCCCGTGCGGACCATGGCCATACCGTTTCTGGCGACGCGGGTCGGAAAGACGCAATCGAACATATCGACGCCGCGCGCGACGCCTTCGACGAGACAATCCGGTGTCCCGACGCCCATGAGATAGCGCGCTTTGCCCGCCGGAAGCTGCGCCGTCGTTTCCTCTAAAATTTCATACATGATGTCATGCGGCTCGCCGACGGAGAGGCCGCCAATCGCCAAGCCGTCGAAAGGCAGAGAAGAAATTTCTCGCGCGCTCTGCCGCCGCAAATCTTTGTACATCCCGCCCTGCACGATGCCAAACATCCCGCGGTCTTCACGCGTGTGCGCCCGGATGCAACGCTCGGCCCAGCGCGTCGTGCGCTCCGTCGATTTCTTGGCGTAATCGTACTCGGCCGGGTACGGAATGCATTCGTCGAAAGCCATCGCGATGTCGCTGCCTAAATCTTCCTGCGCTTTCGTCGCGACTTCCGGCGACAAAAATTGCGTCGAGCCGTCGATGTGCGAGCGGAACGTCACGCCCTCTTCGCGAATTTTCCGCATCGCGCCCAGGCTGAAGACTTGGAAACCGCCGCTGTCCGTCAGAATGCCGCCGTCCCAATGCATGAAAGAATGGAGGCCGCCCGCCTCGCGAATGAGCGGCGTCCCCGGCCGCAGGAAAAGATGGTACGTGTTTCCCAAAATAAATTGCGCGCCCATTTCGTGAAGCTCCTCGGGCGTCACCGTCTTCACCGTCGCCTGCGTCCCGACGGGCATGAACATCGGCGTTTTGAATGTGCCGTGCGGCGTATGCAAAAGTCCCGCCCGCGCGCCGGTCGCCGGATCCGTCGCGATAAGTTCGTATCGAATGACCATGTGTATCTCCTGTTTCCAAAATTTTTCATAAAAATTGTACCGAAAATTTCCGCGAAGGTCAAACGCCTCTCCTTGCCCCGCGTGTTACAATAAAAGAAATGTTTTAGAAATAGGAAATATCATGTCTCTCACTTGGCTCATTTTTGAAACGATCGGCACCGTCGCCTTTGCCTTTTCCGGCGCGATGACGGCGCTCACGAAGAAAATGGATATCTTCGGCGTCGCGGTCTTGGCCGTCATGTGCGGCACGGGCGGCGGGATGCTGCGCGACGTCTTGGCCGGGATTACACCGCCGCTTGCCCTTCGCACGGCGCCCGCTTTTACCGAATGCATCGTGACGGCGCTCTTCGTTTCCTTTTGCTATCAGAAACTCGCGCTCTCTCGCAGCCACCAGAAATGGATTGTCATTCTCTATCTGGGATCCGATGCGTGCGGGCTGGCGGCTTTCACCGTGACCGGGGCGCTCACCGCGCTCTACACCATGCCGGAATATCCCTATCTCGTCCCCGTCATTCTGGGACTTCTCACGGCGGTCGGCGGCGGCCTTCTGCGCGACATCATGGCGCAGCGCGTCCCCGTCATTTTGAAAACGGATATCTACGCCATCGCAGCGATTGCGGGCGGCCTCGTCGTCTGCCTCGTCTGGCATCTCTATGATCATCATTGGGCCTCCTGGGCCGGTTTCTATACCGTTCTCATTTTGCGCGCACTCGCGATTCGTTTCCGCTGGCGGCTCTACCGTCCGCATCCTCACGATTAAAGGAGAAATTTATGAAACTCCGCCATCTGCTCTCCGGCGCCGTCGCTCTTTCCCTTGCGTTCGGCGGCCTCACCGTTTCCGCCAAAACGATTCTTCTCGTCCCGCAAGACGACCGGCCCGTGAGCCTTTCCTACACCGTCGACACGGCGGAAAAAGCCGGATACACCGTCTTGACGCCGCCCGTCTTCCTGCTCTCGGGAAAAAATTTCAAAGGAAATCCCGACCGCATCTGGGACTGGGTCTCGTCGCACATGGCCGAATCCGACGCCGCCGTCCTCTCCACCGACACTTTGATTTACGGCGGCCTCGTCGACTCGCGGAAACACACGGAAGATTGGGAAACCTTGTCCTACCGCGCCGACCGTCTGCGCCGTCTGCACGAAGAATTTCCCCATGTCCCG
The DNA here is from genome assembly GCA_963619995.1 of Acutalibacteraceae bacterium. Classification (GTDB taxonomy): domain Bacteria; phylum Bacillota; class Negativicutes; order Veillonellales; family Dialisteraceae; genus UBA1822. The sequence continues at coordinate 2,950 of CAVEYT010000031.1, forward strand.
CTCTACGCCTTCGGCACCATCATGCGCACGCCCTACGCCTCCTCTTCCGGCGTCGAGCCCCCTTACTACGCGAAATACGGGACGACCATTTACCACATCTCCAGCCTGCAGGACAAAATGGATGCCGGTACGATCACAAAAGAAGAATCCGCCGAGCTCCTCTCTTTGAAACTGTCCGTCCCCGCCGAATATTTACAAGATTGGTTCAAGCGGCGCACGAAAAATACGCTCATCAATGAGAAACTGATTCGCGATGTCAAAGACGGCGTTTTCACGTATTTTATTTTAGGTTTCGACGACAGCAGCCAATACTCGCAATCGACGCTCGAACATCGGTATCTCTCCCGCGAAGCCAAATCGCTTTCGCCGAAAAAATACGGCTCCTTCCCCGGCGCCGACCAGCTCGCGCTCCTTCTCATCGCGCGCTATCACGTGGACGACAACGGACTGAAACCCGTTTTCTCCGCGCTCTACCCGCTCGGCCGCGCCGAAGACACCGTGCCGAGCTATGAAAGCCAAGAGATCGGAAAAACGATCGAGCAGCACGTCACGGCCGTCGGCGGCGTCCTCCGAAACGACACGCGCCCCGATTTCCTGCTGGCCGTCAATACCCCACTCGCGAATACGAAAGAATCCGCCGCGTTCCAAAATTTCGGCATGGAAAAAGACAGCACGCTCCGTTTCATCGAAGAAGTGAAACGCGCCGACGAAAAAGGCATTCCCATCGCCTTCGTCGACGTCTACTTTGCCAACGGCGCCGACAACACGCTGATGAAACTGATGAAACGAAACGGACTGCTCTACACCGCCGCCGCCTACAACGGCTGGAACACCGCGAGCAACACCATCGGCTACTCCGTCGCCCAAGCAATTCTTTCCGAAAACATGAGCGAGACCGACCGCGAAGACATGCTCCTCGTCCAATACGTGGACAACTGGGCCTACCAAGCGAACGTCCGCAAAAACATCCTGCGCATCAGCGACTACTCCGCGCCGGAAGACAAGACACCGGACAAACTTCTGGAAGAAACCATCGCAGAGCTCCAAGAATTTGCGAAAAAAGAACTCGAAATCGATCCCGCCCGCATCACAGCCAGCTACCCCTGGAACCGTTTCTTTGAGATCGAAGCCAAAGCCAGCGCCACCCCGCGCTACCCCGTCTACCTGACCCGCGCCGAAAAGCAGCGCATCGCGGAAGAAAAAGCAAGAAAAGAGGCAGAGGAAAAAGCAAAGAAAGAAGCGGAAGAAGCAGCCAAAAAGAAAGCCGAAGAAGCAGGAGAAGCAAAGAACGACGGCTCCGTAGAGACCAAGAGCGAGGAACAACAGCCTGTTGAAGCCGCTGCACAGTGACTGTTATCCGTTGACCGTTGACCGTTACCCGGCCGTGAATGCGCCGGTGAAAATCGAAGTTTCCCAGCACTTCCGACAAAAAAGCAGAGACGACTCTATCTCGTCTCTGCTTTTTTCGCTAATTTTACGTCACCGCTACCCGTGATCCGTTATCCGTCCACCGTTTACCGTCCGTCACATCGCAAGGCAGTTATTAGCTACTAGCTGTTAGCCATTAGACGAAAGCGGTATCGCCTCCGGCGCATTTTTATAGAATAAATCGCGCGAAGCGCTTCCGCTTAAAACTAGCAGCTAACAGCTAAAGGCTAATAACTATCTTGCGCCTGAGAACAACAGCCCAGCACGCACAACTGCTCACTGCTCACTACTAACTACTCACTGCCTCCAATGCTTCCCGAATCTGCGACACATAGCGCACGCGGACATCTTTTATGTTTTCCTTTTGCAAAATCGCCTCCGCGTCCTTTCGGTTTCCTTCCGGCAGAATGAATTGCCTGAAATTCATTTTCAAAGCTTCCTTCAGACGCAAACCGATGTGCGAGACCGGCAGCACCGCGCCCGTCAGCCCCACTTCGCCCAGCGCCACCAAATCCTGCGGAATCGGCACGTCGCGCCTGACGGAGACGACCGCGAAAGCCGCCGCCAAATCCGCCGCCGTTTCCCGTATCTTGAAACCGCCCGCCACATTCACGTACACGTCTTCTTCCGCGAACGGAATCCGCGCCCGTTTCTGCAGGACTGCGAGCAAGACGACGAGACGATTGTAATCATAGCCGACCGAAATCCGCCGCGGCACCGGCAGCACCGAATGGACGGAGAGAGCCTGGAGCTCCGCCATGATGGGCCGATGCCCCTCCATGCAGGAGAGCGCGATGCTTCCCGCCAGCGACTCCCGGCGTTCGGACAGAAGGAAACCGGATGGATCCGTCATGCCGCGAAGACCATCCTCTTCCATGACGAAAAGCCCGGAATCGGCCGTCGAGCCGAAACGATTCTTCACCGTCCGCAGCACGCGGAATTGGAAACTCCGATCCCCTTCGAGATACAGCACCGTGTCTACCATATGCTCCAAAATGCGAGGGCCTGCGATATTTCCGTCCTTCGTCACATGCCCGATCACAAAGACCGCAATCCCCTCCTCTTTGGCGAGCCGCACCAAGAGCGCCGTGCAATCGCGAATCTGCGCGGGACTTCCCATCGCCGACGCGCTCTCCTCCATGTACATCGTCTGAATGGAATCCACGACGAGAAACGCGGGATGAAGCCGCCTCGCCTCTTCGATCACCACATTGAGATCCGCGCCGGAGAGCACAAAGCAACGGTTTCCGTCAATCCCCAAACGCTTCGCGCGCATTTTGATCTGCAGCTCCGACTCCTCGCCGCTCGCATAGAAAACCGTTTCCCCCAGCTCGCAGACCGCGCGGCAAATCTGGAAAACGAGCGTCGATTTCCCAATCCCCGGCTCCCCGCCCAGAAGCGTCACCGAGCCTTTCACGAGCCCGCCGCCGAGCGGCCTGTCCACTTCCGGCATGCGGAGCAGGAAACGCGCCTCCGTCCCCGCTTCGATTTCCGAAAGCGCCTGCGGTTTCCGATCCTGCCGCATTTGCGCCAAAGGATTCGTCGTCGCCGCCTTCGGAGCCGCCCGCTCCACGACCTCTTCCAACGTATTCCAAGCGCCGCAATGCGGGCACCGCCCCAGCCAGCGCACCGATTCCGCGCCGCATTCCCGGCAAACAAATTTCACTTTCGCCTTCGCCATCTCGCCTCTCCTTTCGTGTTTTGCATTTTCTTTTATTATACATGATAGAGGAAACGGGATCTCCGTCGACCGTTATCCGTTATCCGTTTACCGTTTACCGGGCGTCACAAAGAAATTGAGACGTCAGACAGTGAGGCGTATGAGCGGCTTTTGTGTCATGCGCAAGATAGTTATTAGCCGTTAGCTATTAGCTATTAGTTTTAAGCGGTGTCGCTTGCGCGACATTTTTTAATTGCGCCTTCGGCGCGGCAGAAAATTTGGCGATTTTCGGCCGGATGTGATATACTGGAATTCCAAAATCAGTATGGATTTTTCTGAGCGGGCAACTCATTTTTCGCCATACACTCTTCTTTGAGTGTGTGGCGATTTTTATTTGAGGACAGTTCAATGAAGAAAACAATCTCAAAAAATAATTTCAACAACGAAACAAACGCCATACCACATGGCAAAAGCGCCGATATTTTCCGAAGGATCTTCGCCATTGTGATCGGTTCCGTCATATCCGCTTACGGCATCACGCTGGCGCTGTACGCCGGATTCGGCGGCGCGACATTGGCCGTGCTGTGGCAAGGCGTTTCCGAAACGTGTTCCGTCAGCATCGGAGTCGCTTCGTTTCTGGTCGCCCTCGCCATGATCCTCTTCGTTTGTTTTTACGACAGGACGCAATTGGAGATTGGGACCCTCCTCTACCAAATCATCTACAGCACCTGCGTGGACCTATTTGCAAACTGCCATTTGTACAGCGGCTTCGCGTGGATAAATTTTCTCATCATGATTCTCGGCATCATTTTATTTGCCGCCGGGACGGGGCTGTACGCCTCCGCCTCCCTCGGACGCGGCTCCTATGAAGCTCTCACCTTTGCCCTGGCGGAAAAAAATCATTGGCAAATCAAAATCGTCCGCATGACTTTGGATTTTCTCATCGTCGTCCTCGGCGTCTGCCTCGGCGGCACATTCGGCCCCTGCACCGTCATCACGGTCCTCCTATCCGGCCCCATCATCCAACGAGTCAATGATACGGCCAAGAAAATTTTTCATTTTTAAGGAAACGGGATGTCCGTTGTCCGTTATCCGTTTACCGTTTACCGTTTACCGGGCGTCACATAGATGTCGATACGTCCGACAGTGAGGCGTATGAGCGGCTTTTGTGTCATGCGCAAAATAGTTATTAGCCGTTAGCTATTAGCTATTAGCTATTAGTTTTAAGCGGTGTCGCTTTCGCGACAATTTTTTTAATTGCGCCTTCGGCGCGTTGTCGGAAAATGCTGGCCCCGCTCATATTTCATATTTCATATTTTATATTTCACGTCCCTACCCAAAATGAAATATGAAATGTGAGAAAAAGTTACCATTGTGAGAAAGTTGACTGTCATGCGATGAGTCGCACGGTAAACGGTTTACGGACAACGGACTGCGATTACACAGAGCACGGAAAGATGGGAAATAAAAAAACAGCAGCCTCATGCGCTGCTGTTTCCTATCATTTATTTCCCTATCTCTGCCACGGCGTCTTCCACGGTCATCGGCGCCTCATCGTGATCGAGATCGATCAAAATGTAATCGTCATCCCCCATGCCGAGCTCCTTCATGTACGAAAGCTGGCGGAGACCTTTGCGGCTTTCCATCCGCTCGATAAGATCATGCCCGGCGTCGTGGTGCAGGGCGTAAATCATATCGACGGACGCTTTGTCCACCGCCAAAATATCCGTCGAGGCCAAGATGCCGATGTCCGGCGTCACGACCGGCGCGGCCGAAAGTCCGGCGCAATCGCAATCGACCGACATGTTTCTCATGACATTCACATACGTGACATGACGTCCGAAATGATCGATGACCGACTTCGTCGATTCCGTCATCCGTTCCATGAAAGACTCTTTGGACATCCCCCACTGATTATCGGAATTGCCGCGATGAATCCACCTTTTGCCGACCTTCCCGTCCGCGCAACCGATGCCGATATTTTTATTTGAGCCGCCGAAGCCGCCCATCGTGTGTCCCTTGAAATGCGTGAGCACGACCAGCGAATCATATGCGAGTAAATCTTTTCCGACCGACATTTCCTTGAAATGATGTCCGTCTTTGACCGGCAAGAGCGCCGTCCCGTCCGCATCAATGATATCGACGGGCGCCACCTCCGTCCAGCCGTTCACCCGGAGCGTCTCGCGATGTTTCTCCGTCGTGTCCCGATCTCCCGCGTAATACGTATTCGTTTCCACAATCGTCGCGCCCGGAATATCCTTTTTCAAGAGCGCCGCCACCCAATCGCGCGGCAAAATATTCGGCCCGTGCCGCTCGCCCGTATGGAGTTTCACCGCGACCTTCCCGGATATTTCCCCATTCACCTTCTCGTACGCCTTCTGCAATCCCGCCGCCGACAAATCCCGCGTGAAATACACCACGGATTTTGCCTCGGCCGCGCCCGCACTCAAAACCGCCGCCAATCCCAAAACCAACGCCGCCACCTTTGCCTTTTTCATGACAATCGCTCCTTTCAAAGGAAACCAAAATTTTCCTCCATTATAAAAAAGAACCGAAAAAGCGCAAATACTTAAAAGAAATAGGGGAATATGCTTGGGAAACATATTTCCGTCTTCCGTTTCTCGTTTCCCGTGCGTCACATAGAAGCCCGGACGTCAGTTGTGAAAAGTTAGCAGTGAGCAGTGAGTAGTTCAGGTGTCGCTTGCGCGACGATTTTTTAATTGGGGCTTCAGCGCATTGCTCGAAATACCCATAATGATCCCAAGGATTCAAACCGGGCTTTTAACCTTTAAGCGTGAATGTGCGCTCCCGGAGTAGATCGGAAACAAGGCTCGCTACGCTCAGCTTCCTTCTGAAATACGATAGGTTCAATACAGCATTTACGACTTAGGCGAAAATCGTGTCAGGAAAGTGTTCAATTTGCAGTTGCCATTTTCGTAAAATTTTTCTCCCGGTCCCGCGCGCCTTTACATTTTCAGAAAAATCCTTTATTATAGATGAATCTTATCAAAATAAACACGCGACGCAGAGAAGCATCGGAGACACGAGACCGTTTTTCCGCTGCTTTTTTTAGAAAGGAAACCCCATGCACTACCAAGGAGAAATCGGAATCATTTTGGCTTTCTGCCTCTATCTCGCCGTCATGATGGCGATCGGCGTTTATTATTCGCGGAAACAAAAAAATCTGTCCCAATACATTTTGGGTGACCGCAAACTCGGCCCCTGGCTCACATCGATGAGCGCGGAAGCGTCCGACATGAGCGGCTGGATGCTGATGGGTCTTCCCGGCTTTGCGTATCTGCACGGCCTCTCCGCTGTCTGGACGAGCGTCGGCCTCATCGTCGGCACGTGGCTGAATTGGCTTTTCATTTCCAAACGCCTTCGCACCTACTCCGAGATTTCCGGAAACAGCCTCACCATTCCCGATTATCTCTCCAATCGTTTTGAAGATCACAAGAGCGGTCTGCGCCTTCTCTGCGCCGTGTGCATTCTGATTTTCTTCATCATCTACACCTCGTCGGGCTTCGTCGCGGCCGGGAAACTCTTCAATACCATTTTCGATATTCCGTACACGACCGCACTTTTCATCGGTGCCTTCGTCGTCATTTTCTATACCTTCCTCGGCGGATTCGCTGCTGTGTGCTGGACGGATTTCATTCAGGGTACGATGATGTTCTTCACCGTGCTCTATATTCCCGTCGCCGCCTCCATCGCTTTGGGCGGCGCGACGCCCACCCTTTCAGCGCTCGCCAACGAAGGCTCCGATTTCTTCTCGCTCTTCCCCGATTCCGCCGGCGGCATGATGAATACGATTATGTTCGTCTCCTCCCTCGGCTGGGGGCTCGGCTATTTCGGACAACCGCACATTCTCGTCCGTTTCATGGCCATCAGCGATGCGAAAGAACTCAAGAAATCCACGAATATCGCCATGAGCTGGGTCATCATTTCCCTTTTCTGCGCCATCGCCATCGGCATCGTCGGGAAAGCGTATCTGGCGACGCCTTTGGAAAATGCCGATGCGGAGCGCGTCTTCATCATCATGGCATCCGATTTGGCCTCGCCCTTCTTCACGGGTCTCATCTGGTCGGCGGTGCTGGCGGCCATCATGAGCACCGCCTCCTCGCAGCTTCTCGTCACCGCGTCGGCCGTGTCCCGCGATATGTACCATCCCTTCCATCCGCATGCGAGCCAAAAAGAATTGCTGCTCGTCTCCCGCGCGACCGTGCTCGCCATTTCCGCGTGCGCGCTCTATCTCGCTTCCGATCCCAATAGCTACATTTTCCAAATTGTTTCCTACGCATGGGCCGGTTTCGGCGCGTGCTTCGGACCGGTCATGCTCCTTTCGCTCTACTGGAAACGGATGACCCTTCGCGGCGCGTATGCCGGGATTGTGACAGGCGGCGTAACGGTCCTCATCTGGAAACACTTCGCCTGGTTTGGCCTCTACGAGCTCGTCCCCGGTTTCCTCCTCGCCACCCTGGCCATCATCGCCGTCTCCCTCGCCGACGCTCCGCCGTCCGAAACGATTCAAAAAGAATTTGACGAAGCCATTGCGCTGAGTAAGAAATAATTTCATGAGAGGCGAAAACTTTTTCTCTCAGGCGCAAGA
>CAVEYT010000032.1:0-10408 GCA_963619995.1 Acutalibacteraceae bacterium
GCTAATTCATGTTTTCATTATACAAACATTTTTTCAAAATGCAAGAGGGAAATTTCAGGAAACCGGGGTGTCGTGAAAATAATTTTACAATTTCTTGCGGAGGATTTGGGGTAAAGGGTTGAAAAGGACTTGAGGCGGTCACATCGTTGTGCTGCCCGTGGACCGTTGACCGTGCGTGAATGACTTTGTTTCTCAGGCGCAAGATAGTTGTTAGCCGTTAGCTTTTAGCTGTTAGTTTTAAGCGGAAGCGCTTCGCGCAATTTTAAAAAAATCATCGCCGTGGGCGATACCGCTTTCGTCTAATAGCTAACAGCTAGTAGCTAATAACTATCTTGCCATGTGACAGACGGTAAACGGGTAACGGTAAACGGAAGACGGATAATTTTTTATAAAAAAGGACTTGACAACTCACAGGGGGGGGGTGGTAGGATATGTTCAGCATGATATTTTAGGGCATTTTGTTTCTTTTGAAATTTTCATTTTAGCGAAAGCGGGCAGGATGGGAGAGAACGGGATGGATGAGATTGCGGTTTTGATTCCTTGTTACGACGAGGCGCAGACGATCGAAAAAGTCGTGGTGGATTGGAAGCGGGCTTTGCCGGAAGCGGTCATTTATGTGTATGACAACAATTCCACCGACGGCACGGCGGAGATCGCGCAGAAGGCCGGCGCGGTCGTGCGGCACGAATACAAGCAGGGGAAGGGCAATGTCATTCGTCGGATGTTTCGTGAAATCGATGCGAAGGCGTACCTTCTTGTCGACGGCGACGATACGTATCCGGCGGAGTGCGGGCGCGAGATGGTGGATCTCGTGCTTTGGAAACAGGCGGACATGGTCATCGGCGATCGATTGTCTTCGACGTATTTTGAAGAGAACAAGAGACCGTTTCACAATTTCGGAAATTCGCTCGTGCGCGCGTCGATCAATTTTTTGTTTCACACGGATATTCGCGACATCATGACGGGCTTTCGCGCGTTCAGTTTCCAATTCGTGAAATCGTTTCCGGTGCTGTCTAGGGGATTTGAAATTGAAACGGAGATGAGCATTCACGCCGTCGATAAAAATATGCAGGTGGAAAATGTGGTGATTGATTATCGCGACCGACCGGCGGGCAGCGAATCGAAATTGAATACGTATGTCGACGGCGCGAAAGTCTTGCGGACGATTTTCCGTCTGTATCGGAATTACAAACCGTTGGCATTCTTCGGAAGCGTGGCGGCGGTCTTGGCCTTTCTGGCCGTCGCTTTTGCCGTGCCCGTCTTCTGGACGTATTGGGAAACCGGCTTGGTCCCGAATTTCCCGACGCTCATCGTCTGCGGCTTCACGATGCTGGCGGCCATCTCGTCCCTCTTCGCGGGCTTGCAGCTGCAAAATTCCGTTTTGAAAAACCGGCAGGATTTTGAAATGCGGCTCTTGGCGATTGAGGCGCAAAGGAAAATGACGGAGAAAGGAGCGGCGCGGTGATGAATTTCCTTCGGAATCACATTGGGGTGGAGCTGGCGCTCATTTTATATTGGTGCGCGTATCTGTCGAAATCCGATGCGTATATCGCGCCGTATCTTTTGGTGGGCTTGCTGGCACTATATTTTGCCGTCGTGCGGTCACGTTCCGTTTCCGATTCAGAAATATTTTCAAAATCGGAAACGCGCACGACGAATGGGTTTGCATTTCTGCTGGCGAGCACGGTGGTGCTGGCGAATTACAAAATGTTTGTAGGAGCGGACGACGGCGGATTCTTGGCTGCTTTGGCGTCCGGTCGTTTCAAGGCATATCAAGGCATCGCGGAAGCGCTTTTGCTCTGGGGCATCGGTTTCTTGTTGTTCAAAGAAATTCTGATCGGCGTGGCAGGGCCGGATGAAATCAAAGCGGACAGCGCACCGATTAAGAATAAAAGAATGACGTTTGGCATATTGGGGAGCGTGATGGCTCTTTTCTATGCCTTATTTTTGTTTGGCTCGCAATATCCCGGAGAATTGACGCCGGATTCCATTTCGCAAATGACGCAGCTCCTGATACACTCGTATTCCAATCATCATCCGTATTACCATACGCAGATTATTCATGCTGTGATTGCCGTCGGGATGAAAGTATTTGGGGATATCAATCGGGCGGTGGCTTTGTACAGCGTCTTCTCGATCTTGCTCATGACATTTTCTTTTCTGTATGCTGTCGAGACGGTGTATGCTTGCACACAGAATCGGAAAATTTTATTGGCAATCTTTCTTTTTTATCTCCTCATGCCTTTTCATATCATGTACAGCATGACGATGTGGAAAGATGTATTTTTCGGCGCGGCGGTGACTTGCTTCGCGGTATCGTGTTATCGTTGCCTGCAGTCTGTCGGAAACGGAAAATGGAATTGGATGATGCTGTTTTTGGCATCTTTCGGAATGGGGCTTTTGCGGAGCAACGGATGGGTTGCTCTTTTCGTCAGCACGATGGTATTTGTCGTGCTGTTTCGAAAATATAAGAAAATAATTTTTTTATTCATCGTAGTCTTGCTGTCGACTTTTATTTTGAAGCATCCGGTTTTAAGTTTCCTGCAGGTCACGCAGCCCGATACGATTGAATCGCTTTCGATTCCGGCGCAACAAGTGGCGCGCGTGATTGTGGATGGCAAGACGCTGACGGAAGAACAAAATCAAATCGTAAGTAAAGTCATTGATATCAATCAGGTTCCGAAGAAATATAAAAATTTCATTTCCGATCCGGTCAAATACTTGGTGAGGCAAAAGGGGAATCAGGAATATTTACGGCAGCATCCGGCAGAATTTTTGAAACTATATTGGCAGCTGGGTTTGCGATACCCGCATGAATATGTCAAAGCGTGGATTGATCAGACGCGGGGATATTGGAACGGAGGATATTCGTATTGGCGATGGGCGACCGGAGTGGAGAAGAACACTTTGGGCATTAAGCGGACGGTGAAAAGCCAAGTTGTGGATAAAGCGCTGAAAAAATATTTGAAAATTTGGGAAACGTCGCCGTTCTTGCAACTTTTCTTGAGCATCGGTCTCTATGTCTGGGGCATTGTGATTTTTTCGTATCGCGCGGCCATCAAAAGAAATAAGGAAGCGTTATTTGCGACAATTCCCTTTTTGGCCGTTATTGCGACGCTACTCATCGCGACGCCTGTATTTGCGGAGTTCCGATACGCCTACGCTATCTTCTGCGGATTCCCGTTTCTGCTGGTGATAGCCTTTGCGAAAAATCCGAAAGAAGTCGGAAGCGGAAATCGGGAAGCAGAGAGGGTTGAAAAGGCTTGATGTGGTCACATCGTTGTGCTGTCCGTGGACCGTGAACCGTTAACCGTGCGTGAGTAGCTTTGGGTGTCATGCAATGTGACGAACGGTAAACGGAAGACGGAAGACGGGCAACCGTGGACCGTGGACCGTGAACCGGGCGTGAATGACTTTGTTTCTCAGGCGCAAGATAGTTATTAGTCGTTAGCTTTTAGCTGTTAGTTTTAATCGGAAGCGCTTCGCGCAATTTAAAAAAATCATCGCCGTAGGCGATACCGCTTTCGTCTAATAGCTAACAGCTAGTAGCTAATAACTATCTTGCCATGTGACAGACGGTAAACGGGTAACGGAAGACGGAAGACGGAGCACGGCGATATTGTTTCCATTCGCAAAAACTATGCCCAAATTTCGTTTCCTATGATATAATGAAAAAAACACAGGGGAGTTTCCTCTCCGGTTCGGAAGGATGGTGTGCTATGATTAGTTACAAAAATATTCTCGTCCCGTATGACGGATCGGCTCATGCGAAGAAGGCGCTCGCGCAGGCGATTGATTTGGCGGTGGCGTCCGGGGCAAAGCTCCATGTGGCCAGCGTCTGCAATATCGTGGCCGTGATGAGCAATTTCGATCAGGTCTCCATTGCGGAGGGGTATCTCAATGCCGAGCTTTCGGAGGATTTGGAAGCGCAGTGCCGTCAGGATTTGGCGGATGCGGAAGCGATGATTCCGGAGGGCGTCGAGAAGGAATTGCGTTACGAAGTCGGGTCGCCGGGACCGGTGCTCTTGCAGATTGCCGAGGATATCGGAAGCGATCTCATCGTCATGGGCAGCCGGGGTCTGGGACCGCTCAAAGGGATTTTTATGGGATCGGTGTCGAGCTATATCGTCAGTCGCTCGGATTGCCCGGTCTTGATTGTGAAATAAGAAACGCGGACGGCGCCCGATTTTCGCCTTGTGCGTTTTCGGTTTGAAACTTTAGAAGAGATAGGGGTCGCTTTCGGGCGGCTCCTTTTTTATAGAAGAAATAGAAACGGTTTTTTTGAAAGGAGGCCGGTATGGAGCATCAGAAATGGCTGCAGGAGGAGGCGAAGGCGTGGGAGCGCGAAGGGCTCATCGATGAGAGAGCCGCGCGGGCGCTGCGTCTTCGCTACCGCACGTCGCCCATACGGTTTTCGGTCAAGAAGCCGCTTTTTTTTGTGGCGGCGGTCGGGATTTTGGCCGGCATTTTCTTTTTGTGCGCTTCGTTTTGGAATGAGCTGACGCAGGATCGCCGTTTCTTCTTGGCGCTCTTGCCGCTCGCATTGTCTTGGCTGGGCGTCGCGGGGATGATGGCGGCGGATCGGGACGGCGCGCCGAAAAAGAAAAAAGCGGAGAAGGGAAATTCGGTTTCTCCGGCGGAAGACGGGGCGGCGGAGTCTGCGCCGACGTCTTCGTGGCGGCTGCCCGATTATATTCGCGAGACGATTTGCGGGCTGCACGGGGGCGTGGCGTGTGTCGCGCTGTGGCTCATTCATGATACGTATCGGCTGAATGGGGATCTGTTTCTGTGGGCGAGTGTCTTTGCGGCGGCGCTTCTCGTTTTGTCGTATGTCACGCGGTCGGCGGCGCTCTCTCTTGTCGCGGTGTTGCTTTCGGTGTACGCGGCTTGGAACGGCGCGGCGGAATCTTGGCCGGGGGCGGCGGCGTGGGGTATTTTGGCGCTCGCGCTTCCGCAGCTCTTTTTCCTGATCGCGTCGGATCGGGAGACGACGTCCATTCTGTACGCGTGGAGCTGGACGGCGGTCGCGCTCCTTTTGACGCACGCCACGGGCATGGAAATCATGTGGCAGGCGATATTTTTGACGGTGGCGGCTTCGCTCACTTGGCTCGTCGGCGCGGGACAGAGGCGCGAGAGCTGGGTGGGCGATGCGCTTTGTTTCTTGGGCGCGGTCTTTACGGTCTTGGCGCTTCTCGTCGATTCGGTGTCGTACACGTGGCGGGCGCCTTCGGGAAATATTTTGCTCTGGTCGCTTTTGGCGGCGTTTCTGGCAGCGGACGCCATGCTGATCCGAAAGACGCTGGCGAAAAAAGAATGGACGGCGTCTCTGGCGGGGATTTCTCCTTTCGTCGCGGCGCTTTCGGCGCTCATCGCCATCTTCTGGGATGCGTCCGGCGTTTCCTCCGGCATCGCGGTCTCGCTCTATGCGCTTTGGCTGGGGTCGATGATGATTTTGTCGGGCATCCAAGTGGGAAAGAAACGGCGCCTGACGGTCGGGCTCGTGATTTTGGCGCTGACGGGTCTGGTCCGGATGATGGACTCGACGCTGTCTCTCACGCAAAGAGGTTTGTATTTCCTGGCGCTCGGCGCGGTCGCGATTTTCATTTTGTTTGCGATTGAGGCGGCGGCGCGGCGCGCGTTGTCCCGGCACGGAGATCCGACGGAAGAGGAGGAAGATCATGAATAAAATGCTGAAATACATCGTCCTTTCCGCCGTGGGGATCGCGGAAATCACGGGGCTTGTCTGGATGCGCGGCGAGTATAAAACGACGCTGGCCGAAGGGGTCGTCTACGAGACGCCGGTCAAGGTGGATGTCGCGAAGAATGATTTTGAAGGCGGATATATTTTCTTGGACAATCCCATCAATGAAGCGGCCTGGGCGGGCGACAGCGTGGCGCAGGTGGGCGAAGCTGTCCGGCTCATCATCGCGAAAGACAAAAAGAGCGAGAAGCTCAATGTCCTCCATGCGCAGCGCGACATTCCGCAGGGAGACTACATCACGGTGCGCGTGACGGCAGCGGACGACGACACGATTCATTTCGAATGGCCGGCCGACCGCATTTACATCGCCGGTGTCGAGAAAAGGAAACAAATCGTCGAAGAGCTCACCCGCCGCGTCCCGATCCGCGATTACATTACGGACAAAGTCGTCTCGCATCTGGAAAATGAACTCATGGCCACGATTCGTATCAAGGACGGAAAGACGGTGTATGAGGACGTCAAGGTGAACGGACGAGATGTAGAGAGTTAGTAGTTAGTAGTTAGTAGTTAGCAGTTATCGTGCTAAATTTTATTGTCATTTGCGGTGATGCGGGGCGGAATCGTGAGAGAAAGTATTGTCGCGGATAAAAGTAAAGCTTTTTCGTTGCGAATTATCAAGTTGTATCAATATCTCGAAACGGAAAAGCGAGAATACGTGATGGCCAAGCAGATTTTGGCAAGCGGTACGAGCATCGGCGCCAATATCCGAGAGGCACTTCATGCCCAGAGTCGGAAAGATTTCTTCTTCAAAATGTATATTTCTTACAAAGAGGCCAATGAGACGGCGTATTGGCTGGAATTGCTGCATGAGAGCGGATATATCGAAGAAGAGGCGTTTGAAAGTATATACGAGGATTGTAAGGAGCTCATCAAGATGTTGACGGCCATTACAAAAGTATCCAAAATTTCCAAACAGAAGAATGATTGAAAGAGAAAGGAGGGAACAGTTAGTCGCGCAACTGCTCATTGCTAACTACTAACTGCTAACTATGAAGAAACTTTTGACGATTGCCGGTTCCGACTCCTCCGGGGGTGCGGGGATTCAGGCGGATCTCAAGACATTTGCGTCTTTGGGGACGTATGGGATGAGCTGCATTTGTGCCGTGACGGCGCAGAATACGCGGGGCGTCACGGGGATTTTCGATGTTTCGACGGAGATGATTGCCGCGCAGCTCGCCGCCGTGTATGAAGACGTCGCGCCCGATGCGGTGAAGACCGGGATGCTCTCGACGCCGGCCATCACCGAGACCGTCGCCGATTTCCTGGCGGCGCATCCCGTCTGCCCGCTCGTCGTCGATCCCGTCATGGTCGCGACGTCGGGCGATGTACTGCTCGCGCCGGAAGCGATTGAAATGTATAAAAAGAAATTGATTCCGCTCGCGACCGTCATCACGCCGAATCTGCCCGAGGCCGAAGTGCTTTCCGGGATGAAAATCAAAACGGAAACGGATATGAAAAAGGCCGGAGAAATATTGCTCGCCATGGGGCCGGCGGCCGTCCTCATCAAGGGTGGGCATCGAGAAGACCTCACGGCGACCGATTTCCTTTGCACGAAAGACGGATGCCAAGCGTATCGCGCCGAAGCGATTCGGACGGAAAACACGCACGGCACCGGCTGCACGCTCTCTTCGGCCATCGCGGCCTTTTTGGCGAAAGGAGCATCCGTCGAGGAAGCCGTTTCCCAAGCGAAACGCTACATCACCGGAGCCATCCGCGCCGCCGCGACGGACAGCGTGGGCAGCGGCCACGGCCCCGTGCATCATTTCTGGAATTACGGACAAGATTGGGGGCGGCTTTCGTGAATCATTTCTTTGCCTACCTCGCGCGCATGCGCTACATCAAGCGCTGGGGCCTCATGCGAAGCGCCATCCCGGAAAACGACGCGGAACACACGATGCAGACCGCGGCGATTGCCCACGCGCTCGCGATGATACGAAAGGAAATTTTCGGCCGGGACTGCGACCCGGATCACGCGGCGGCGCTCGCCCTCTATCACGACGCGAGCGAAGTTTTCACCGGCGACATGCCGACGCCCGTGAAATATTTTGACGACACCCTCCGCGACGCGTACGGAAAAATCGAAACCATGGCGCGGCAGGAACTTTTGGAAACCCTCCCCGAAGAGCTCCGCGAAGCCTATCGCCCCTATGTCGTTTCCCTCGAGGAAGACGCCCTCTGGCCGCTCGCCAAAGCCGCCGATACGCTGTCCGCATATCTCAAATGCGTGGAAGAAGAAGCCGCCGGAAACGGAGAATTTTCCGACGCGGCGAAAACGATTGAAACGAAACTTCGCGAGAAAAACATGCCGGAAGTCAATTGGTTTCTGGATCACTTCGCGGAAAGCTTCCGGCTGACGCTGGATGAAATGAAAAAAGGAAAATGAAGATAAAAAAAGAAGCCATCACTGCAATTTTTCATTGACAGTGATGGCTTTCTTTCTGTAAAATAATTTTGTAGTCCGGTGCGGCTTTTCCCCGGAAGGGGTGATAGGATGACGGTATTTGAAGCATTATCTTTGATGATGGCTTTCGGTACAGTACTTCTCCTTATCGTTTCTGTGCTGAAGAAGTAATTTTTCGCCCATGAAAAAAAGCCTGTAAACCACAGGTGATTTCCGGCTTTCTCTCGATTACTAAAAATAATATGGGAAGAGCCGGTACGCCTCCGGGCTACTTCTGAAATCATTATACCCACTTTGTCAAACGGTTGCAAGGTGGGTATTTTTGCGAATAAATATGCGAATAAAAATTGGACAAAGGAGCAAAATAAGAAGCATCGCGTTTTGGTTCGTATAAATATTTGACAGAAATGCATAAATATGCTATCATGCTTTCAATTATTTCAGAACAAGAAAAGGAGAATCCGTATGCAGAAGAAAAATCTTTGGAAAATCGCCGCTTGCGCGGTGGCCGTCGCCGGGATGGCGTTTTTTGCCGGCTGCGGCGGGGGCGACGACAAGAAGGCGGCTGCGGCCGATGCGCCCAAGGGGCAAGTGCTTTCGCAGATTAAGCAAAAAGGGAAAATCGTCGTCGGGACGGCGCCCGGCTATCCGCCTTACGAATTTTGGGACGCGACGTCCGCCGAAAAACAAGTGATCGGCATCGATGTGGAGATTTCCAAGAAACTGGCCGAGAAACTCGGCGTGAAATTGGAAATCCAGGACATGACGTTCCAAGCGCTGTTGTCCTCTTTGATCGGCGGCAAGATCGACATTGCCATCGCCGGGATCAATCCGACGGACGAACGCCGAAAGACGATGGATTTCTCCGATGAATACCTGCCCACCGAGCAGCGCCTCATCATCCGGAAAGCCGACGCGGAGAAATACAAGACACTGGACGATTTCACCGGAAAAGCCATCGGCGTCCAGAAATCCTCGACGCAGGAGCACGTCGCGCAGACGGAGATCAAAGATGCGAAAGTCGTTTCCCTCACCAAAGTGCCGGACGCCATTTTGGAACTGAAAGAAGGCAAAGTGGACGGCGTCATCGCGGAAGGCATCGGCGGCCTCCAGTACCTCATCTACAATGACGACCTCATGTTCACCGACATTCATTTCAAAAATGCCAAGAAATCTTCCGCTGCGGCGCTGGCCAAAGGAAACGAAGATCTTTTGAAGATTGTCAATGAAGTGCTGAAAGAAAATACGGAAAACGGAAACATCGAGAAATGGAAAGACGAATACGTCAAAAAATCCGTGGAAAACGCGAAGTGACAGGATTTCCGGCGGTAAAAAAAGTTTCATAAAATAAGGTTTCTAAGAAATTCAGTTTCTTGAAAGGAGACAAACATCATGCAAAAGAAAAATCTTTGGAAAGTCGCGGCTTGCGCAGTCGCTGTCGCGGGAATGGCCCTCTTTGCCGGTTGCGGCGGGGGCGATGACAAGAAAGCGGCTGCGGCCGATGCGCCGAAGGGAAAAATCCTCTCGCAGATCAAGGAGCGCGGCAAGCTCGTCGTCGGCACGGCCTCCGGTTTCCCGCCCTACGAATTCATCGACACGTCGAAATCCGAAAAGACCGTCGTCGGGATCGATATCGCACTCGCGCAGAAAATTGCGGACAAGATTGGCGTGAAACTCGAAGTCCAGGACATGAATTTCTCGGCCATTCTCTCTTCGCTCGCGGCGAATAAAGTCGACATCGCCCTCTCCGGCATCACGCCGACGGACGAACGCAAGAAGACCGTCGATTTCTCCGACGTCTATCTGAATGACCAAAATATCATTCTCATCCGCAAGGAAGATGAAGGGAAATACAAGAGCCTCTCCGATTTCTACGGCAAAAAAATCGCCGTCCAGAAATCCACGCAGCAAGAGCAGCTCGCGAGGGACCATCTGAAAGACGCGCAAGTCACCGCGCTCGACAAAGTCGCCAACGCATTGATGGAACTCGAGCAGGGCAAAGTCGACGGCGTCCCGGCCCAGAAAGTCGTCTCGGCCCAGTACCTCATCACCCACCCGGCCATTGCGGACTCCGGCGTCATCTTCGAAGGCACCGACAGCACCAGCGCCGTCGCGCTTCCGAAAGGAAACGAAGACCTCGTGAAGATCATCAACGAAGTCATCGCGGAAAGCAAGAAAGCCGGCGATTTTGAAAAATGGACGCAGGAATACGCAGCGCTGGCTGTGGCGAATGCGCAGAAATAAAA
>CAVEYT010000033.1:0-10400 GCA_963619995.1 Acutalibacteraceae bacterium
CTCCACCTGCCGCTCCTTCAGGTCGCGGCACCGGAAAATTTCAAACAGGCGGGCCTCCTTGCACGGCTCTGGGCGTCGGAGCGGAAAGCGGAAACAGCGGCCTCAAAAGCAGAATTGAGAATTGAGGGGCATGACTAAATCTTTTTTGTTTTTGTGGCGTTTAGGGCGAATCCTGTACTGCTGATAGAATTGAGGAAAAGCGGAAGCGGCTCCGCCGCATTTTAATAATCGTCGCCGGAGGCGACACCTGAACTGCTAACTACCAACTGCTAACTGCTAACTTTTATTTTCCTTTGAGGTGAATAATGGGATATGACGTAAAACCGATGTTTCACCGTTTTCGTCAAAACGGCATGAATATCGTGCTCGATGTGAACAGCGGGATTGTCCATGTCACGGACGATGTGACGTATGATATTTTGGGCGTCTATGACGGGGGAAACGCGGCGGCGGTGCATGCCGCTTTTGATGAAAAATACGGGAAAGAAGAAGTCGATGATGTGTTGTCCGATTTGGACGAATTGGTGCAAAAGGAGCAACTTTTGGCGCCGATGGATCCGAATTATCGCGTGGTCGTCGAGGACAAGCCCATTATCAAAGCGCTCTGTCTCAATATCGCGCACGATTGCAATCTGCGCTGTCAATATTGCTTCGCGGGGCAGGGCGGCTACGGGCAGTGGCGGATGCTGATGAGTTTTGACGTGGCGCGGCGTGCGGTGGATTTTTTGATCGCACACAGCGGCGGACGTAAACATTGCGAGATCGATTTCTTCGGCGGCGAGCCGCTCATGAATTGGCACGTGATTCAAGAAACCGTTTCCTATATCCGGCAGCAGGAGAAGAAACACAATAAAATCATCAAGCTGTCGCTCACGACGAACGGACTGCTCTTGGATGAGGAGAAGACGCGCTATCTCACCGAGAATCATATTTCTCTCATTCTGTCGCTGGACGGGCGAAAGGAAATGCATGACCGGATGCGGCCGGGTGTGCAGGGCGAGCCGACGTATGATCGCATTTTGAAAAATTTGCAATACTGCGTCGAGCATCGCGACGGCGAGGAGTATTATGTTCGCGGGACGTACACGCGCTACAATTTGGATTTTGCGACGGATGTCACGGATATCGTGGACAAAGGATTTCCGGCGCTGTCCATGGAGCCGGTCGTCGGCGATGCGGCGGAAGATTACACGATTCAAAAGGAAGATTTGCCGAAAATTTTCGATGAGTATGAAAAACTGGCCAAAATTTTCATCGAGCGTGAGGAAGCGGGGCATCCTTTCTTCTATTTCCATTTCAATATGGATTTGTGGCGCGGGCCGTGTCTGCCCAAGCGGCTTCGCGGCTGCGGCGCGGGGCATGAATATCTGGCCGTCGTGCCCAATGGCGATATGTATCCCTGCCATCAGTTCGTCGGGCGCGATGGGTATGTGATCGGCAATGTGTACGAAGGTTTGAAAAACATGGACATGATGAAAAGTTTCCGCGAAAATCATGTCCTCTCCAAGCCGGAGTGCGTGCAATGCTGGGCGCGTTTCTATTGCTCGGGCGGTTGCCACGCGAACAATGAAACGTATGCGGGTGACATCAAAAAGCCTTTCGACATCACGTGCGAGATTCAGAAGAAACGGATTGAGTGCGCGCTGATGATTCAGGCGTACAACAAAATCCATCATCCGCAGGTGATGCCGGTGCCGGGGCTCAAAAAGCAACTTGCCAGGGAAGCGTCGGAAGAAAAAGATTCATAATTTGGGAAAGCTCGTCCGGTCCGAGGCGAGCTTTTTGATTGGAATCGAATCCATTTTTCAGCGCGAAAATATTTGTTTTCTCTTCTGTTTTATATTGCTTCCGCGCGGCGTTTATTTTATAATTGAATCGATAGTGTATCTTGTATCCGATACTTTGTGTTTTGATAAAAACGGGAAAGGAGTTTTTCGGAATGAAATGGAATGGGAAGAAAGCGGTGGCGGCTTGTCTGCTTTCGGCGATGCTGGGAGCGGGCGCGGCGAATGTTTCCGCTTTCAGTCTCGGAGATGTGCTGGGCAGTGTCGTCAAAGTCGGCGGTGTCGGGGTTATCATTTCCAAGTACGGTGAAAAAATCAACAGCGCCATCAATTCCGTGATGATGAAAGATGGCGTCGGGACAAATTATGCGACGAAGGTGGTGCCGATTGTGAGTCTCGGAAAGAGCGGCTATATCGGCGCGGCGCAGGTCATCGGCGATGCGGAGCAGGTCGCGCAGGTCGAGGCCGTGGGGCAGCTGGAAGTCGGTTTCAATTCGGAATTGGTCCGCATCAAGGGGCTTGTCCCGCTCAACAGCGCGAATCCCACGAGTGCGAGTCGTGTGCAGGGTGTCGGCGTATCGGCCGTCATCGATCTGAAGTTGTAAGGAGGGGTATTCATGAAAAAGGTATTTTTGGCAGCGGCATTGGCAGCGGTCTTGGCACAGGGAGTCTCGGCAGCGGAGCCCATGACATTGACGGATCGCGTGGACAAGCTGGATACGGTGGTATACGGCAGTGTCCAAAACGGCCCCTTCTTGGATCGTATCGGAAATCTGGATACGTTGATTTACGGAAAGAGTTACACCGAGCAGTCGCTGGATAATCGGATGTCCGATTTGTATCGGGATGTCGTGCGCGGCGCCGATACGGATCAGCCGTCTTTGTCGACGAGAATCAATACGCTGGAATATTATCTGACGGATGAGATTAAGCAGGATGGCCTCGGCGATCGCACGGAATTGCTGGAAAATACGGTGTGGGGCAAGACGAAAAAGGGGTCTTTGCAGCTTCGCGTCGGGGAGATGGAAAAGGCAATCTACGGGGATACGCATTTTGAGCTGGTGCCCGTGACGCTTCCGGCGGATACGGTTTTCAAAATTTCTTTGAATGAAGATGTCAGCTCCAAGACGAATAAAGTGAATGACGTCGTGCATTTTTCGGTCGCGGAAGATGTGAAGGTCGATGATATCCTGGTGCTTCCGCGCGGGGCGCAGGGGAGCGGTGTCGTCACAAAAGTGTCGCGGCCGAAAATGTTCGGGCAGAGCGGCTCTTTGGAAATTTCCTTCAATCAGGTCTTCTCGATCGATGACGAGGAAATTCCGACCGTTTTGGGACCGGAATCGAAAGAGAAATTGAAAATGGAAGCCGCGGCGGTCGGAGCGTCCGTCATCGGTGCTTTGGCATTGGGGCCGATCGGTCTTGTCGGCGGTTTCTTCGTCAAGGGAAAAGATGTCGAAATTGCGGCCGGCTCGGTGCTTTACATTCAGACGCGTGAGGATGTGACGACGCGCGGGATGCAGCAGAAAGCGGGCGCTCCGTCTTATAAATTGACGCATCCTTTGGAAGAGACGAAGGGGACCGGGACGACGGCGGACGGCGTCAAAGTGGAAATCACGTCGAGCGAAGATGTCGAGAAGTCAGCGAAAGTGACGGAAGAAACCGCTGAAGAGAAAGCGGCTGCGGAAGTGAAAAAAGCAGAGGATCGCGTAAAAGCGGAAGAGGCGGCCAAGGCTGAGACGTTGGCGAAAGACGGAGAGTAATGGATCGGAAAATTTGGCTCGCGGCAGCGGTTTTTTGCGCGCTTTTGGGCGGCAGGGCCTATGTGGCGGATATGGGGAAATCAGCGGCAGAATGGAATTTTTTGCATGCTGAGCCGCAAGAAGAGACGAATGAGACGCCTATTTCCTCCGCGCCTGATGCAAAGGCAGAATTGTTTTCGGAGAAGGCAGGGGGCCAATCGCCCGTCTCGGCGAAAGGGGCGGATGTTTCCGCTGCCGCTGCGGAGGATGAAGGGGCGCTCTCTTCCAAAGGGGAGATCGTAAAAACGACCCCTTCCGCGAATGCGGAGTCGGAGATTTCGCAAGAGGCGATTCCGGCGTCGGAAGCGACAAAAGAAACGTCGACGACTGAGGGCAAAATCGAGGAAACGGAGGCAGAGTCGGTTTCCGGTTCCGATAAAAAATCAAAAAAGAAGAAGGGCGAAGAACGGACGATTTCGCCGGAACATCCGGTGGTGATTTTGGCGGATGCGATGAAGTACCAATCGACGTCCGGCGATGTCTCAGCGGAGGGCGATGTGGATATGACGCACATGGCCGAGCGTTACCGGACGGAACGAATTTACGGAAACAATAAGACACAGCATTATGTGATCCCGTCGGCGGTGTATTGGACGGCACCGAACAATACGGCGGAGGCGCAAAGTGCCGAGTACGATGGGATTTCCGGTATCAGCACATTTTCCGAATTCAGCGGTTGGTACGGGGGTCTGTACTATTATCGCGGCACCAATGGCATCTACAATCGAAAGACAAATGTCGCGACGGTGCAGAATGCGTATTTCACGACAAAGAGTGCCGTGGCGCGCGTGCCGGATTATCGGATTGAAGCGGAATCTGTCGATATTTATCCCGGAGATAAATACGTCGCGCACCATCCGTCTCTTTTCATCAAAAATACAAGGCTCATCACCCTGGGCTCGTATACGGGATCCCTTCGGCATGACAGCATCAGCATCTGGTCGCTCATTCCGACGCCGACGTATGACAGTCACAATGGGTTTGGGCTCAAGAATGCGTTTGAAATGCCGATTGGCGGGGTCAAAAGCGATTTGTATTTTTATTCGCGCTTGGCTTGGTATACGAAACAGGGATTTATTCCGGATATCGGGCTTCGCTATGAGACGCCGCAGGGGACGTTCCGCTTCCAATATTCGAAGACGGAATCCACATCCAATAGCAATCACATTTGGCTCGAAAGGCGTCCGTCGTTGACATTCCAGTCGCGGGGATATCCGATTAAAAATACACAGCTGTATGCCGGCTTCGGCGGAGAAGTGGGATATTGGAAACAGAAAAACGGACCGGAGGGCAGCTACAAAATGTGGGAAGTCTGGTTGCGGCACAGACCCATCCGTTTGGGGCCGCATCTGGCTTTGAATCTGGGCATCGGATACAAACATGATTACTACGGCTATCGCAATCGTTTCCGGAAAAATGCCTATTATACGGTCGGGCTTTCCGGAAATTACGGGATTTTCAGCACGTGGGTGAATTATACAAATAATAACCAAGTCGGCTACACGCCGTATGCGTTTGATACCTACGACATGACGAAACCGGTTTCGACCGGCTTCCGCGTGCAATTGACGCCGCGGGATGCGTTTTCCGTCAATTATTCCATCGATACGGTCAATGGGGTGCTTTGCCATCGTGACTACACGTATTATCGGGATATGCACTCTTTTACCGGCTGGGTGCAGTACCGCTCGGTCGATAAGGAGTGGAATGTCATGATTCAGCCGAAGGATTTCACATTCTGAGAGGTGTTCTTTGGAAGTACAAATTATACAGGGACTTACGCTGGACACCGCTTTTCTGTTTGGCCCGGACTGGGCTGTTTCGGAAACGGAAGTGCAGGACGCGGCGGAAGAGACGAAGCGGGCGGCTGCGGCGATGTCGGCCATTCGGGAAACGGGTGTCGGGCCGGGTGGTGACTCGGTGCGATTCACTCGCCTGCCGTATCTTTTGGGAAAAAATTCTTTGCTGACGGATTCGGAGCGGGCGCGTTGGGAGACGTTACCGTCTTGGCGTGGCAAAATTGACGCGATCGTTTCCGTCGGAATTGGCGGTTCGTATCTGGGAAACAAAGTCCTTTGGGACGTCTTGGGGCGAAAAGACGCAGCATCGGCGCGACCTTCTGTATTTTTTGCGGGGCACACGGCCGATCCCGAAGCGCTTTCGGAAGTGTTGTCGCAGCTTAAGAAAGAAGCGGCGAAGAAGGACGGTACGTATACCGTTGCGGTCTTGGTGATTTCTAAATCCGGTACGACGGTCGAGCCTTCGGCGGCGCTTTCCGTATTGCAAAAAGAGCTGCCTAAAATCACAAAGAATATCCGGTATATCGGCATTGCGGGGCAAGGCAATAATGTTTTGCATCGTTTGTGCCATGAAAAGGATTGGCTTCATTTCTATGTGCCGGAAGGAATCGGTGGGCGCTTCAGCGTACTCTCCGAAGTCGGCATGGTCTTTGCGGCGCTTTGCGGTTTTTCTGTGCCGGAGATTTTGCAAGGGGCCGCGGAGGTGGAGGCGGCTTGCCAAAGCAAGAATCCGAAAGAGAATCCGGCGCTCTTTTTGGCGCTTTTGAAATATTTGGCGACGAAGCATCACGGCATCACGACGGAGATTACGATGCCCTACAGCGAGCGGCTGCGGTCTTTTGCGCAGTGGTATTCGCAGCTTTTGGGTGAATCGCTCGGAAAGAAATACGATACGAAAGGGCGCGTCGTGCATTCCGGACGCACGGCCGTTTCCGCCGTCGGGACTACGGATATGCATTCCGTGACGCAGGAGCATCAAGAAGGAAAGCCGAACAAATTGCTGCAATTCATTTCCGTCGAGCATCCGGATTCCGATTGGGAGACGGAGATTATCGAAGACGGAAAGACGGTGCGCGTCCCGATGAGCCGGATTTCGCGCGCGGCGCTTTCGGCGAATGCGAGGGCGCTGGCCGGCGAAGAACGGATGAGCATTACCCTTGAAGCGAAGACATTGGATGCGCATACGCTCGGCGCACTCTTCTATTTCATGGAGCTTGCGATTGCGTACGAAGGGGCGCTGGCCGGTGTGAATGCGTATGATCAGCCCGGCGTCGAGGCGTACAAGAAAATTTTGCACGAAGATTTGCGCGGCGCGGCGAAATAAAATCGGTGGAGGTCAGGAAAGGAGGGCGGCATGGAGACGAAGAAAAAACTTTGGCTTCCGGTCGTCGTCCTCCTGGCCGCGGCGCTTCTTTCGCTCTGGGGCATGGAGCGCGTGTGGACGGCCGCCGAGCTTTTGCCGGAACAACAGTCGAAGCCGGTTTCCGTTTCTCAAAACTCCGGCGTGATTATGGAACGGAAAGGCAAAGAGACGGAAGCCACAGATGCCATTCCGGAATTGGAAGAGGAAACGGCGACGCGCTATGCCGTCGGTCGGCACAAACGCCATAAAGAGTTGGCCGATCCGTTTCGTGCGCAGGTGATCGCGTCGCCGCTGCCGTCTTCGGGGAGCGGCACACCGACGCAGGCGGCAGTTTCCTCCGTCCCGCGACTTTGCGGGATTGTGATAGCGGGAGACGATCGGCGCGCGATTTTGGAAGACGGCGGGACGACGCAGACTTGTCGAGAAGGAGAGGGGACGGCAGGATGGACCGTGACGGAAATCAGAGAAACAAATGTGCTGGTGACGGGCTCCTTCGGCACGAAAATTTTGACATTGTGAAACGAAAAAGCAAGATGAGACGAATCGCTCTTTTGACTGGGGCGATGGCGTCTTGTCTTGCTTTTTTTGCGCCGGTCTCGGCGATGAATTTCAAGACGAAGGACGCGCCGCTTCGCGAAGTCTTGATGACGCTCGCCGACATGGCGGGGAAAAATATTGTGTTTGCCGGTGACATGACGGGAAAAGTCACGGCCGATCTCACGGATGTGACCGCGGGCGAGGCGCTCTCGGCGGTCATGCTTTCTCACGGGCTCACGTCGCGCGAAGAAAACGGGACGCTCATCGTGTACGCGAATGGCGAGGACACGAAGACGCAGACATTTGAAACGATTCGTCTCTCCTATGCCAATGCGCCGGAAGTGGCGGAAAAATTGCACAATTTGTCCGACAAACTCAAAGTCACGGCGGAGACGGGATCGAATACGCTCATCGTGTCCGGGCCGCCGGCGATTTTGGCGGAAGCCTCTCGCATCGCGGCTGCCGTCGATCGGCCGGAGAAACAGGTGAAAGTGGAGGCCGAAGTCTTGGCCGTGAATCGGAGCGACGCGAAATCGCTCGGGATTGATTGGGATTTTCAGTCGCTCACCGGCAGCGCCGATTACGACCGCGAGACATGGAGCGAGCAGCGCATTGTGACGGACAGCGCGGGCAATATCAAGTACGATGACGACGGCGATCCGAAAATCAGAAACATCACGCACAACGACTGGAAAGTCACAACGCCGGAGGGTTATGCCGGGATTTCTTACGGCAAGAGCGTGACCGGCCATCCGTATACATTTTTCTTCCAAGCGAAACTCAATGCGCTCATCACCAGCGGAAAGGCGAAAATTTTGGCCAAGCCGAATGTCGTCACGATGAATGGGCGCAAGGCGGAAATTTTGATTGGGAGCCGCATTCCCGTCATTGTGGAGCGATTGGAAAACGGCGTCACGACGACGGCGACGGAGTACAAAGACGCCGGGATCAAGCTTACCTACACGCCGCTCATCAGCGAAAAAGACGAAATCACGGCGACGCTTCGCGCAGAAGTGTCCTCGCCCTATCTCGTCCCGGAAATGCGCGCGTATCGCATCATCACGCGCCAGGCCGACACGATGGTGCGTCTGAAATCGGGCGACGAGATCGTGATCGGCGGGCTCATCGATAAGGAAACGACGGAAACATTCCGCAAAGTTCCGATTCTGGGCGACATTCCTCTTCTGGGGAAACTCTTTCAAAGCAAATCCAATTCGGTGGAAGAATCCGAAATTATTATCATCATTCGAGCGGAATTGCTCCCGTAAAACAGCATGGCACTTTTGAAAATCAGCGGCCTTTCCAAGGCGTACGGCATTCACACGGTTTTTGAAAACATTTCCTTTTCGGTCCGAAGCGGCGATCGCATCGGCCTTTGCGGTGCGAACGGCGCGGGAAAGACGACGCTCCTCCGCTGCCTCATCGGGACGGAAGAATACGACAAGGGGAGCGTTTCCGTCGATTCCGGCTGCGTCATCGGCTACCTGCGGCAGGATTTCGATTACAAGACGAAGAGCATCGCGGGCGAGATGGAAGAGGCGTGGCGCGATTTGCTTCGCTGCGAGGATCGGATGCGCGAGGTGGCGGCGCGGCTGGAGGAGAAACCGGGCGACGAGGAGCTCGTCCGCGCGTATGGGAAACTGGAGGCGCGTTTCGATTTTTTGGGCGGCTACGAGTATCGGCAGACGACGAAAAAAATCCTGACGGGGCTCGGATTTTCCGAAAGCGATTGGGAGCGCGACATCCATTCGTTTTCGGGCGGCCAAAAAGTCCGCATCAATCTGGCGGCGGCGCTCGTGCGGCATCCGGATTTCTTGCTTTTGGACGAGCCGACGAACCATCTGGATATGGAGATGCTGGAGTGGCTCGAAGATTATCTGCGCTCGTATCGCGGCGGGATTTTGATGGTCTCGCACGATCGCTATTTCTTGGATGCGATCGCGACGGGCATTTTGGACTTGGAAAACAAAAGTCTGCGCAGTTTCCGCGGAAATTACACGCGCTATCGGCAGACGAAGGACGCGCAGGACGCCGCGTATGAAAAGGCGTATGAAAAGCAGCAGGAGCACATTCGCGAGACGGAGGAATACATTCGGCGCTACAAAGCGGGCATCAAGTCGAAACAGGCGCGCGGGCGGCAGTCGCAACTGAATCGCCTGGAGCGGATGGAAGCGCCGGTGCATGAAAAAAGTTTGGCATTCCGGTTTCCGGAGCCGGTCGAATGCGCAGAGCGCGTGCTGGATATTTTGCGTGCGAAAGCGTCCTACGGCGAGCACACGATTTTTGAAAATTTGAAACTCATGATTCGTCGCGGCGAGACGGTCGGGCTCATCGGTCCCAATGGCGCGGGGAAGACGACGCTGCTCAAGGTGATTTTGGGCGAAAAGCGCCCGGACGACGGGCTCATCACGCTCGGAAACAATGTCCGTATCGCGTATTATTCGCAGGAGCAAGAGCGGCTCGATCCCACGCTTTCGGTGCTGGAGCAGATTCAAAATCAGTTTCGGATGGGAGAGGGCGAGGCCCGGAGCGCGCTCGGGATGTTTCTCTTCCGCGGCGAGGACGTCTTCAAAAATGTCGGGCTTTTGTCGGGCGGCGAAAAGGCGCGGCTCTCGCTCTTGACGGTGTTCTTGGCGCGGCCGAATTTTCTCATTCTGGACGAGCCGACGAATCATTTGGACATTCCGACGCGCGAAGTGATCGAGGAAGCGGTCCGCGCTTTCGGCGGCACGTGCCTCATCGTCTCGCATGATCGCTATTTCCTGGACAAGACGGTCGGGCGCATTCTGGAAATGGAAAACGGAATCCTGACGGAATATCTGGGAAATTACACGGATTACAAAGAGAAGAAACGGGAGCTTTTCGCTTACGAAACGGATCGCGCCGAGGAAAGCGCGGCGAAGACGAAAAAAGAAACGGCAGAAAAAAAGGAAACGCCGGTCAAAGAAATCTCGGCGAGCGCGGCGGCGAAAATCGAGCGGATTGAGATGGAGATCGCGCGCGAGGAAGCGACGCTCAAAATGTACGAAGCGCAAATGGCAGCGGCGGCGGCCGACCCGGCGGCGTATGGCGAGCTGGCCGCGCAGTATGCGGCGCAAAAAGAAAAATTGGACGCGCT
>CAVEYT010000034.1:0-10114 GCA_963619995.1 Acutalibacteraceae bacterium
CCTCCTTGCGCGTCGCTTTGCTACTCAATGAAAAATCAAATCGGAAACAGCGGCCTTAAAAACAGAATTGAGAATTGAGGGGCATAGCTGTTATCTTGCTTCGTTTTTACGGCGCTTGAGATTTTTACTTTTGCAAGAAAGAATTGAGGGAAATCGGTAGCGGCTCCGCCGCATTTTTAAAAATGTCGCGAAGCGACACCTGTGCTCAATTCTCAATTCTCAAATCTCAATTCTTTCTTGCAATAGCAAGAAGCACAATGTGATACAAAAGGCGAAGAATCGTCTGATGTCTGACGTCTCGACCTCTATGAGACGCCAAGAACTAATAGCTAACAACTAACAGCTAATAACTATCTTGCGCCTGAGCAAAAACTGAAATCAATAAACAAGGAGGACCCATCATGCAAGTAGCCATTATCATGGGCAGCGATTCGGATTTGCCCGTTA
This sequence comes from Acutalibacteraceae bacterium, assembly GCA_963619995.1. Taxonomy (GTDB): domain Bacteria; phylum Bacillota; class Negativicutes; order Veillonellales; family Dialisteraceae; genus UBA1822. The sequence continues at coordinate 448 of CAVEYT010000034.1, forward strand.
TGAAAAAAGCATTTTCCGTGCTGGATGATTTCGGCGTTTCTTATGAAGCGACGATTGCTTCCGCGCATCGGACGCCGAAGAAGTTGGCGGAGTTTGTGGAGGACGCGGAGAAGGACGGGGCGGTCTGTTTCCTGGCGGGGGCCGGGATGGCGGCGGCGCTTCCTGGCGTGGTCGCGTCTTTGACGGAGAAGCCCGTCATCGGGATTCCGTTGTCTTCGGAGAAACTGGACGGGATGGATGCGTTGTTTTCCATCGTGCAGATGCCTTCGGGCATGCCGGTCGCGACGGTGGCGATTGACGGCGCGAAGAACGCGGCCTATCTGGCAGTGCAAATCTTAGCGCTTTCCGATAAAAAATTGGCGGAGAAATACAAAGAATTTCGCGCCGACCAAGCCAAGGCCATTTACGAAAAAGACGAGAAACTCCAAAAAGAACTCCAGAAACATGGATGAAAGAAAGCGGAAAAAGAAGCGGCCGCAGGCCGCCATACAAAAAATCATCGCCGAGCTTTGCATGGCACTCACAGTCGCCTTGCGTCACTTCGTTCCTAAGGCTCCGGTTCGTTTGCACAAGGCGATACCGCTGAAAAAAACTAACAGCTAACAGCTAAAAGCTAATAACTATCTTGCGTCTGGTAAAAAAGTCAAGCACACATTCCGAGCTCAAAATTCACAGCTCATTTTCAAGGGAGGAGATTTTCATGACAGAGTATCAACCTTTTATGTCCGGAAAAGTACGCGAATTGTACGATATCGGCGACGCACTCGTGATGGTGTGCACGGATCGGATTTCCGCATTTGACAAAATTTTGGCCGATCCGATTCCGCGCAAAGGCGAAGTGCTGAATCGGATGAGTGAATTTTGGTTTGATTTCACGAAAGACATCGTGCAAAATCACATGATTTCCATCGATACGGCCGATATGCCCGAATTTTTCCGGAAACCGGAATTTGAAGGACGCAGCATGAAGGCGAAGAAACTGAAAATGATTCCGGTGGAATGCATCGTGCGCGGCTACATCACGGGAAGCGGCTGGGAAAATTATCAGGAAACGGGGAAAGTCTGCGGCATTTCTCTGCCGTCCGGTTTGCAGGAATGCCAGAAACTTCCGCAGCCGATTTTCACGCCGTCCACGAAAGCGCCGGTCGGCGAGCACGACCAAAATATTTCCATCGAAGAGGGCGTGGCTTGGCTCGAGCCGCATTTCCCCGGCAAGGGGCGGCAGTACATGGAAGAGCTGTCGCGTCTCACGCTGGCACTTTACGAAAAATGCGCGGCGTATGCGCTTGAAAAAGGAATCATCATTGCGGATACGAAATTTGAATTCGGCCTGAACGAAGCGGGCGAAATCGTCCTCGGCGATGAAATGCTCACGCCGGACAATTCGCGTTTCTGGCCGCTTGCAGGCTATGCGGCGGGGAAGAGCCAGCCGTCGTACGACAAGCAATTTGTCCGCGATTATCTGCGCGCGCATCCGGGCGACAGTCTGCCGCAGGACATCATCGATAAGACGATTGGAAAATATATCGAAGCCTACGAACTTTTGACGGAAAAACCGTTCTGAAAACACGGAGGACACCCATGTTTTACGATGACAAACCGCATGAAGAATGCGGCGTATTCGGCATTCTCGATCCGGCGCGGCAAGCGGCTCTGGAGGTGTATTACGGCATTTTTTCGCTGCAGCACCGCGGGCAGGAAAGCGCCGGGATGACGGTGACCGACGGGGAAACGATGGAAACGACGCGCGGCATGGGCCTCGTCACGGAAGTGTTCCGAAAACTTCCGGAAAGGGAGGGCCATATCGGGATCGGCCATGTGCGCTACAGCACGACGGGCTCATCCATTCCGAGCAATATCCAGCCGCTCCAGGTGGAGTGCGAGGAAGGCTCTTTGGCGCTCGCGCACAACGGAAATCTCATCAATACGGCGGCGCTTCGTCGGCAGCTCCTTTTGGAGGGCGCCGATTTCCAGACGACGATGGATACCGAAGTCATCGTGAAGCTCGTCGCGCGGTCGCGGAAAACCACCGTCGAAGAGAAAATCAAAGAAGTCATGGGCATGCTGAAAGGAGCCTATGCGCTCGTGGCTTGCACGGGACAGGCGATATACGGCGTGCGCGATCCCTTCGGCTATCGGCCGCTGTGTCTGGGTAAGACGGAGACGGGCTACGTGCTGGCGTCGGAAACGGTCGCTTTTGATGCGATTGACGCGAAATTTGTCCGCGACGTTTTGCCCGGCGAAATCGTCACCGTGACGAAGGACGGTGTCGCCTCGACGATGTACGAGCCGGCAGTTTCCCATCCGCGTGCCGTGTGTTCCTTTGAATACATTTATTTCGCGCGGCCCGATTCCGTCATGAATGGGCAGAGCATTTACGAAGCGCGGCTTCACATGGGGCAGGCGCTTTGGGACGAAACGCATCGCGAGGCCGATGTCGTCATGAGTGTGCCGGATTCGGGAAACGTCGCGGCGCTCGGCTATTCGCGCGCATCCGGCATTCCCTATGCGGAAGGACTTTTGAAAAACAAATACATGGGTCGCACCTTCATCCAGCCGGATCAAAAGCAACGCGAGCGCGCCGTCCGCATGAAACTCAATCCCATCTCGTCGAATGTGGCCGGGAAACGTATCATCTTGATTGACGATTCCATCGTCCGCGGCACGACGAGCGGGATTATCATTCGCCTCTTGCGGGAAGCGGGCGCCAAAGAAATTCATCTTTTGATTTCCTCACCGCCCGTCAAATATCCCTGTTTCTTCGGGATCGATACGGCCGAGCGCAAGCAGCTCATTGCGGCCAAGCACACGACGGAAGAAATTGCGCAGATCATCGGCGCCGACAGCCTGCATTTCCTTTCGCAGGAAGGGCTGGCGGCCGCGATTGCAAAAATTCCGCGAAACGATTTGTGCTTCGCGTGCTTTGACGGAAACTATAAAGAAGAATTGCCGGAAGGAACGGAATTGTAAAAAGGAGACAGACATGGCAGAGAAGAAGAAAGGCCTCACCTATGCCGAAGCGGGCGTCGACATCGATGCCGGAGAGCGCGAGGTCGAGCTGATCAAGGAGAGCGTCCGCGCGACGTATACGGAAGGCGTGCTGGGGGATCTCGGCGGCTTCGGCGGCCTGTATTCCCTGAAACACATTCACATGGAGGATCCGATTCTCGTTTCCGGGACCGACGGCGTGGGGACGAAATTGCGCCTGGCGATTGATATGGGCATCCACGACACGATTGGGCAGGATTGCGTCGCGATGAGCGTGAATGACGTGCTCGTCCAAGGCGCGCGCCCGCTCTTTTTCCTCGATTACATCGCCACGGGGAAACTCGAGCCGGAGCTCATGGCCGAGATTGTGAAAGGCGTCGCCAATGCGTGTAAGGAATCCGGCTGCGCTCTTTTGGGCGGGGAAACGGCGGAGATGGCCGGTTTCTATTCCGCGGGCGATTACGACGTCGCGGGATTTGCCGTCGGCATCGTCGACCGGAAGAAACTCATCACGGGCGAGACGATTGCGGCCGGCGACGTCATTTTGGGATTGCCGTCGACCGGCGTCCATTCCAACGGCTACTCGCTCGTGCGTCGCATTTTGGCGGATAACAAGCTGGATTTGAAAAAAGTGTACGGCGATATGGAGAAACCGCTGGGCGAAGTGCTTTTGACGCCGACGCGTCTCTATCCGAAAGCGGTGCTCCCCGTGATTGACAATGTTTCCGTCAAAGGCCTCGTCCACATCACGGGCGGCGGTTTCTACGATAATATTCCGCGCGTGCTGCCGAAAGGGACGCGCGCCACAATCGATGCGGACGCGTGGCCGGTGCCGCCGATTTTCCGTTTCCTCATGCAAGAGGGCGGTGTCGAAGCGCATGAAATGTATCGCACGTTCAACGGCGGGATCGGCATGATGCTCATTTTGGCGAAAGAAGAGGCGGAAAAGGCAAAGGAAATTTTGCAAGGAAACGGGGAAACCGTCTATGAAATCGGCCGCATCGAAGCGGGCGAACAAGACGTCGTCGTGACAGGTGGGCTTTTCCATGAGTAAAAAAATTTTGATTTTCGCTTCCGGTCGCGGCTCCAATGCCGAAGCGCTGCACGAAGCGTGTGAGGCGGGAGATATCGCGGGCAACATCTGCGGCGTCATTTCCGATCACGCGGACGCGCAAGTGCTGCAAAGAGCGGCTCGCTGGGGCGTCCCGACGGTCGTCTGCGAGAAAAAAGAGTATCTGAGCAAAGAAGCCTTTGACGAAGCGCTGCTCCGAGCGGCCGAAAGTTTTGCGCCGGATTTGATTTGCCTGGCCGGCTATATGCGCATCTGTGCGGGAAATCTCATTGATGCGTTTCCGAACAAAATCATCAATATCCACCCGGCGCTCCTCCCGTCTTTCCGCGGTCTTCACGCGCAAAGACAAGCCATCGAAGCGGGCGTTAAAATAGCGGGCTGCACGGTGCATTTCGTCGGAAAAGGCCTAGACGACGGCCCCATCATCACCCAAGTCGCCGTCCCGGTCGAAGAGGGCGATACCGAAGACAGCTTGTCGGAACGAATCTTGAAAGAAGAGCACAAAGCGTATGTCCGCGCGGTCAAAGCGTTCTGCGAGGATCGGCTGCGGGTGGAAGGAAATGTTGTGAGAGAGATGTGAGATGAGGGGCTTGGCTTGTTATATGCTTTCCTTTTTTGGCAGGCGCAAGAATGCAGCGCAAGGGAAGAATTGAGAATTGAGGACAGGTGTCGCCTGCGGCGACGGTTTTTGTAAAAAAATGCGCGAAGCGCGTACCTGTTTTTCTCAATTCTTTCTTGCCATCGCACTCATCGCGAATGCCTCAAAAGCAAAAAGAGGAATCGGGTATGCCCCTCAATTCTCAATTCTGTTTTTTTTAAGGGAGGGAGTCTATATGGAAATCAAAAGAGCATTATTGAGTGTTTCCGACAAGACGGGAATCGTCGATTTCGCTAAAGCGCTTCACGCGCGCGGCGTCACGCTCGTTTCCACCGGCGGCACGATGAAAGCCATTGCCGAGGCCGGCATTCCGGTCATGTCCGTGTCCGATGTGACGGGATTTCCGGAGATGATGGACGGGCGCGTGAAGACGCTGCATCCGAAAATTCACGGCGGGATTTTGTCCATTCGTGACAATCCGGCGCACGTCGCCGCGATGGAAGAGCACGGCATCGTCGGCATTGATCTTGTCTGTGTGAATCTGTATCCTTTCCGGGAAACGATTGCCAAGCCCGGCGTCACGATGGAAGAAGCCATTGAAAATATCGATATCGGCGGGCCGTCCATGGTGCGCGCGGCGGCGAAGAATTATAAATATGTGACGATTGTCGTCGATCCGGCGCAGTACGAAGAAATCATTTCTCGGATGGATGCCGGGACGCTCGATGAAAATTTCCGGCTCACCCTTTCGCAGAAAGCGTATTTGCATACGGGGCTCTACGATTGTGCCATCGCGGATTTCCTGTCGAAGAAAGTCACGGCGGGTGAGAGCGAAATGCCGGACGTGCTGTCCTTGGCGTATACGAAAATCCAAGAGCTGCGCTATGGGGAAAATCCGCATCAAAAAGCGGCGTTTTACAAAGATCCGGAAGCGACGGGCGGCATTGCGGCGTCGCGTCAGCTTCACGGGAAAGAACTCTCGTACAACAATATCGTCGACATGGAAGCGGCCTGGGATTTGGCGGCGGAATGGAAGGACGAGGCGGCTTGCGTCATCGTGAAGCACACGAATCCTTGCGGCACGGCGCTCGGAAAGACGGCGGCCGAGGCGTTTCGCCGCGCGTTTGAAGCGGACAGCAAATCGGCGTTCGGCGGCATCGTCGCGATGAATCGGGAATGTGACAAGGAAACGGCCGAAGCGATGGCGCCGATTTTCTTTGAAGTCATCATGGCGCCGTCTTTCACAAAAGAGGCGCTCGCCGTTTTGGAAACGAAGAAAAACATCCGTCTCATCGAAGTGCCGGCGGTGACGGTGCCGGAGTGGCAGCTGAAAAAAGTGTCCGGCGGCCTTCTTGTGCAGACGCCCGACGACAGCGCGGAGACGCGGGCCGATTGTACCGTCGTCACAAAGCGCGCACCGACGGAAGAGGAATGGGCGGCGATGGAATTTGCGTGGAAGATTGTGAAACACGTGAAGTCGAATGCCATTGTCATCAGCGGAAAAGATGTCACATACGGCGTGGGAGCCGGGCAGATGAATCGCGTGGGTTCGGCGGAGATTGCCATTGCGGAAGCGGGCGAAAAAGTGAAAGGCGCCGTCATGAGCTCCGATGCCTTCTTCCCCTTCGGCGACACGATCGAAGCGGCGGGGAAAGCCGGTGTCACGGCCGTCATTCAGCCGGGCGGCTCCGTGCGCGATCAGGAATCCATCGATATGGCGGATAAATACGGCATTGCCATGGTTTTCACCGGGCATCGCCATTTCCGTCACGGATAAGGGGGAGATATGAAAATTCTTGTCATTGGAAGCGGAGGCCGCGAGCATGCGCTTTGCCGGAAACTGTCGGAGAGCGAAGGCGTCGAGCGCGTCTACGTCATTCCCGGCGGAGACGGTATGGCCGACGTCGCGACGCCGATTTCCGTCGAAAGCGATGCAGACATTTTGGAATTTGCGAAACTGATGCAGGTGGATCTCACCGTGGCGGGACCGGAAACGGTATTGACGGAAGGCATCGGCGATGTGTTTCGCGCGGCGGGATTGGCGTTCTTCGGTCCGTCGAAAGCGGCGGCGCAGATCGAAGGCTCCAAACAATTTGCCAAAGAATTGATGAAGAAATATCACATTCCGACGGCGGATTACGAAGCGTTTACGGATAAAGACGCGGCGCTGGCCTACGTGAAACAAGTTTCCTATCCCACCGTCATCAAGGCGGACGGTTTGGCTGCGGGGAAGGGCGTCGTCATTGCGCAGAATGAAAAAGAAGCGGAAGACGCCATCGAGGACATGATGGGGCATCGCGCTTTCGGTGAGGCCGGCGCGCGCGTCGTCATCGAAGAATTCATGGAAGGCGAAGAAGCGAGCGTCTTGGCGTTTTGCGACGGAAAGACTGTCGTCCCCATGATGCCGTCGCAGGATCACAAACGCATTTTCGATCACGACGAAGGGCCGAATACCGGCGGTATGGGAGCGTACGCGCCCTGTCCCGTCATGACGGACGCGCTCATGCAAGAAGTGCGCGAGAAAATTTTGCAACCTGCGGTCGATGGCATGGCCGCCGAAGGCACGCCCTTTGTCGGCTGCCTCTACGCCGGCCTCATGATCACAAAAGACGGCCCGCGCGTCGTCGAATTCAACTGCCGCTTCGGCGATCCGGAGACGGAAGTCGTGCTGCCGCTTTTGGACAGCGACTTGGCACGGATTATGCTTCATTGCACGGACGGGACGCTGGCGGAAGCCGAAGTGAAATGGAAACCGGGCTACGCCGTCGACGTCGTCCTGGCGACAGCCGGTTATCCCGGCGCGCACACATCGGGCGACGTCATTGAAGGACTCGAAAATCTTTCGGAGACGGGCTGCTTTGCGTTTCATGCCGGCACGAAAAAAGAAGACGGACATTTCGTCACGGCGGGCGGTCGCGTGCTGAATATCGTGGCGATCGGCGCGACACTTCCCGAAGCGATAGAAAAAGCGTATGCGGGCGTTTCCAAAATCCATTGGAAGGGCATGCAATACCGAAAAGACATTGCGCAAAAAGGCTTGGCGCATTTGAAACAATAAATTTTTCAAAGATGAAGTTCTTCGGAATTTCATCTTTTTTTTGAAAAAATTGAAAAAATTTTGAGTGGGGATATTGACAAAATCCGGGGGTGATTTATCATATAGGAGTAACGGGGAAACCGATTGGAAAGGAGGAAACAGATGGAGCACGAAATGGCCATGTGCCCGATTTGCGGAAAACAGTTTCAAAAGAAGATGATACGGCAGAAATATTGTTCGCCGGCTTGCGGACGGTATGCCAATCGGCACAACAAGGTGACGCACACGGAGATGCCGAATGCGGAAGTGATTCGGACATTTACCTGCAGGCGCTGCGGGGAATTGGTGAAAGTCACGGATCCTTTGGACAAACGTCTCAAATTTTGCTCGCAGCATTGCGAAAAATTATTTTGGAAACATCCGGAGAAAGCGGAAGCTTTGGTCGTGGAGCGGACCTTTGTCTGCCGCGGCTGCGGGAAAACGGTCAAAGTGACGAGCGCTTTTGATCGGCGGCATACGTTTTGCTCAAAGAAGTGCCAGCAGAAATACGTCCAGAAGATGAATCGAAAAGGACGTGAGAAGGCGCAAGAAGAGAAGAAAAAAGAGGCATACGGCTTTACTTGTAAAGAATGCGGGAAATATGTCGATCTTGCGGATAAACCGGATCGTCGGCGTGTGTATTGCAGTCCCGAGTGCCGCAAGCGCCATATGCTTCGGGTGATCAAACTCCGGAAAACAGAAAGCAAGAAAGGAAAATAAAATGGAAACATTTGCCCAGGCGCCGGTCATCGGCAGTCGCCGCGTCGGAAAGGACGCCGCGGGGACGCACGCGAAAGTGTATTTCACGCGCCACATCGATGCGCCGCATTTGATTGCGCTGTATCGACTTATCAATGAGGCCATTTATGGGAAAGTCGCCATCAAGCTTCACACGGGCGAGAAAAACGGGCCGAATATTTTGCCGCGCGACATGGTCCGCGAGTTTCAAGCCGAGATTCCGGAGAGCGCGATTGTGGAAACGAATACGCTCTACGAAGGAGACCGCTATACGACAGCGCAGCATCGCGAAGCCATCGCGGTGAACGGCTGGGATTTCTGCCCGGTGGATATCATGGACGAAGAAGGGACGGTTTCCTTTCCCGTGCGCGGCGGCCATCGTTTGCAAGAAGTGTCCATGGGCGGGCACATCGTGAATTACGATTCGATGATTGTGCTCACGCATTTCAAAGGGCACGCGATGGGCGGCTTCGGCGGCTCGATGAAAAATTTGGCCATCGGCTGCGCGGACGGGCGCATCGGAAAGGGCCAAGTGCACGGCGTGGATCCCGCGCATGTGCCGGAAGATTGGGGCGCATGGCCGGCGAAAGAGATGCTCATGGAAAACATGGCGGAATCCGCGAAAGCGACGATTGATTATTTCGGGAAACACATCGTGTACATCAATGTCCTTCGCCGCATGTCCGTCGATTGCGACTGCGCGGGATTGACCGCGGCCGAGCCGACCATCCCGGACATCGGGATTTTGGCCTCGACGGATCTCTTGGCCATCGATCAGGCCAGCGTCGACCTCGTGTATCAAACGGAATCCAATCAAGATTTAGTGAAACGAATCGAGTCCCGTCACGGCCTTCGCCAGCTTTCGTATATGGCGGAGCTGAAGATGGGGAACAATCAATATGAATTGATTGAAACGGAATAAGGAAACAGAAGCGATGCCGCTGATCTTTTTTGCGGCATCGCTTTGTTTTTTTTAGCTGGGTTCGTCGGGCGGCGAGTGCCATGACGCTATATAAAATGCAGCAGAGCCGCCACATCGCAAGCCTTCCTTTGGAGGAAGGTGGCGCGAAGCGCCGGATGATGGGACGCTGAATGCGAAAATGTCGCGAAGCGATACAAGAGTGCGGCGAAGCCGCCACATCGCTAGCCCTCCTTATCGGAGGAGGGTGCCCCGAAGGGGCGGGTGATGGGACGC
>CAVEYT010000035.1:0-10028 GCA_963619995.1 Acutalibacteraceae bacterium
TCCCGGCAAAACTTCAAATCCTCCCATTTCCCCTGCCGTTTTGAGAAACGAGCTTCCCAAAAAAACAAAAATACCCCCGTCGGCAATAATGCTGACAGGGGCGCAAAGCGCGGTACCACCCTATGGTTTCACTCACAGAGACAAAAGAAATGCGGAGATAAAAAAAATCCCCCACCCGTCTTCACGGATAGGGGCGTCATGCGCGGTACCACCCTACATTATACTCTCGTCTCAGACCCGTAACGTGGGCCGCCGCCCTCCCTTACTCCATTCGGGGAGAGAGCTCCCGAGTGATATATTGGGAAGAAGGAATGCACCGCCTCGCACCGTCCGGCAGCTCTCTTTTGTCATGGACCTTTTCCTTTTTGCTCTCGATCATCGCCTGTCACTCTCTAACGCGAGTCGCGCCGCAGACTACATTCTCCCCTGCGGAACTCCGGAGTGAGCTCGCATCCCGCCGCCCGTCGACTCGCACCCACCGCCGACTCTCTTCGCCGCCTTCGCAGGACACTTTTACTCCTTCATCGTTTCTGTTTCTGAATTATGAAATATATTATAAATAGAAACCGGATTTTGTCAATATATTTTTTGAGGGAAACTCGCAAATCTGAACCACATGTGATATTGTCTCAATAAACCACAAGTGATTTTGTCCCAACTCCTATAATGGGCAAGATACAAACCAACGAATGCAAGAGAGACTATCATGGAAAACATAACATTAAACGAAAACGCAAGAGCAAAATTTGAAGCCATCAAACATTTGTATGAGTCCGAAACGGCGAATTGCGGCATAATTTGCATGACCGCTGCAGACTTTGGAATATAAACCGTTGACTTTTCCGATTTATAAAAAATCACAGAAGAAAAATCCGGAGAAGCCGTGTTTACACGAGTCAAAAAAACTGCTCGCAGATTCCTAAAAAAATGAAAGACAAAGTTTTCCCTATAAATATTGTGCTATAATGACGTCAGAAACCACCGATGAAAACGAGGTGACACCATGCGTATCGCAATGTTGCAAACGGACGCGACCGCCGGCGATGCCGCGCGCAATACGGAGCACGGCCTTTCGCTCATCGAGCGCGCCGCGAAATCCGCCGATTGGATTCTGCTGCCGGAGCTCTGGACGATTGGCTGCGATTTTCATCATCTGGAGGAAACGGCCGTGACGCTTTCGGATGATCTCGTCGCCCGCCTCGGCCGTATGGCGCAGCATTTCGGCGTAACGATTGCCGCCGGGACGCTCCCGCTCAAAGAGCACGGCCGCCTGACGAATACGATGCTGATTTTCGCGCCGGACGGAAATATCGTCGCGCGCTACAGCAAACGTCATCTCTTCCGCGGCTATCTGGAAGGGAAACTCATGACGGCGGGCAACGCGCTTCTTTCCGTCGATATCGGCGGCATCCAAACGGGCGCGGCCGTCTGCTATGAAATGTATTTCCCAAAATTATTTCGCCAAATGGCCAAGCGCGGCACGACGCTCGTCCTCGTCCCGGCGTCCTGGCCGCTCCTTCACATCGAGAAATGGGAAGTCCTCGTCCGCGCCCGCGCCATTGAAAACGGCATGTATCTCTGCGCCGTCAATATGTGCGGCACCTACCACGGCATCCGCCTCGGCGGCCATTCCCTCTTCGTCGACCCCGAAGGCCACATCCTCGTCCGCGGTGACACCGGGGAGCACATCTACTACGCGGAATACGAAGAGGAAAAATACAAAGACCTGGGCAAGCAACTCGCCGTCATCCAAGATGTGAGAGAGAGCCGGTAGCCGTTGGCCGCTATCCGTTGTCCGTTTACCGTTTACCGTCCGTCACATCGCATGAGATGCAAAGCTGCTCACGCACGGTTCACGGTTCACGGATAACGGTTCACGGTCCACAGCTTATCAAACCCAATTTCATAAAAGCATTCACACATTTCATTCAAAAAAAGGAGGTTCCCCATGCAGTACGAAAGAATTCATTACGAGACAGACGGCGGCATCGCCACATTGACGCTCGACTACGCGCCGACGCTGAACGCCCTCGACATGAAAATGGCGCTCGAAGTCGAAGACGCGCTGAAAGTCGCCGAAGCAGACGCCGCCGTCAAAGTCGTCATTCTGACCGGCGCCGGACGCGCGTTTTCCGCCGGCGGCGACATCGGTTTCATGAAAGCGCATTGCGACGAGCCGAATTTTGCCAAAGAATCCATGGCGCCCCTCGCCGGGAAACTTTCCGAGCTCGTCTTGCAAATGAAAAAAATGTCGAAACTCATTCTCTGTGCCGTCGGCGGAGCTTGTGCGGGCGGCGCGGCGAATCTGGCCTTCGGCTGCGATTTCGTCTTCGCGTCTGAAAACGCCAAGTTTCTTCAGGCTTTCGTCGGCATCGGCCTCTGCCCGGACACCGGCGGCGCCTTCACCGTCCCGCGCATGATCGGCACGCACCGCGCCATGGATCTCTTCGTGACCGGCCGCGCCGTCAGCGCCGAAGAAGCCAAAGCGATCGGTCTCATCAAAGACATCACGACGAAAGAAGACCTCATGCCCACCGTCCGCGCCTTCGCGGAAAAACTCACCCAGGGCCCGGCGCTTGCGTATCGCAATATGAAACGTCTCCTCTACGAGAGCATGTACAAAGACTACGAGGCCTTCATGAAAGCCGAAGCCGTCCTCCTCGCCGAATGCTCCTCCTCGGAAGATTTCAAAGAAGGCATCACCGCCTTCCTCGAAAAACGCCCGGCGGATTTCAAAGGGAAATAAGAAACGGCAATCAAAAAGCACTCCTTTTTGCGAGGAGTGCTTTTTGATTTGAGAGAGATGAGAAGCGTGACTTTCTCTTTCTCCGTTTTGCGCGGCGTAAATGCCGAAAACGTTTCTGCTGATAGAGATGAGGAGCCTCGCTTGATTCTTGATTCCCTTTTCGGGCGGGCGCAAGATAGTTATTAGCTGTTAGCCTCTAGCTATTAGGGCACGCTCAACTTTAAGCTATCACAAAAATGAAAACATCAGATATGCAATAACGCAACTCGACTTTTGATTCCAAACAAAGAAAACCGATAGACAATGGTTTTTACAAAAATGCGCGAAGCGCTTCCGCTTTAATCTAAAAACTAACAGCTAGCCGCTAACAGCTATCTTGCGCCTGAGTTCTGAAAGACAGCAACAACAAAAAACGACGCACACGCGCCGTTTCCTTTATTTCACAAAATTCGTTTCGCACCGATGTAGCAATCGTACCAATAGCCGCTCGTCATATCCGCAATCATGACGCCGCCGCTTGAGGTCGCACTGATAAAATTTCCATTCCCCAGATACAGGCCCGAATGCGAGACGCCGTCCGTGTACGTGGAGAAGAAAACCAAGTCGCCCGGTTGCAAGGCATTCCAGCCGACATAGTCGCCCAGTGCGTACTGCTCGTCCGCCATCCGCGGAAGCTCCAAGCCCTGCTTGCGGAACACGTATTGAATGAAACCCGAGCAATCAAATCCGCCCGGTGTCGTGCCGCCGAATACATACGGCACGCCGATATATTTCTCCGCCTCCGCCATGATAGCCTTCGTCTTCACATCGCGAAGCGGTGAAAATTCGCCCGTCGTCCAGACGACTGTCCGCTTCGGCGCGTCCGGATGCCAGCGATAGCTGTCCAAAATCTCCGCGTACATGTCGCCCGCGGCAATCGTGTAGCCGCTCTTGACCATATCGGAAAGCATATGATACGTCAATCTTCCCATGACCCCATCGGCCGGAAGACCTTTTTTCGTTTGAAACTCGCGAATCGCGGCCTGCGTTCCCTTGCCGTAATATCCGTCGACGACCACACGCGTCCCCGCACTCGCCAGCATTTTCTGCAACGCGCGGACCGATTCGCCCGTATCTCCTTCAGCAAAGATGCCGGTAGCGCTCGCCGCCCCCGCACTTGCCAAGAGCAAACATCCCGTCAAAATACAATGTCTTTTCCAATTTCGCATCCAATCCCCCCGTTTCATCAATCATTTCTCTTACGATTCATTCCCGACTTGTATCAATCGACGTTTGATATTATAGCACAAATTCACGGATTTTCCAAAAGAATAGGGGAAACGGCGCATAATGGTGTGCTTTTTGAGTTGCTTTACTTTCTGACTCAGGCGCAAGATAGCTGGGAGCTTGGAGCTTGGAGCTTGGAGCCTGGAGCGCGTCACATAGAGGCAAAGACGTCAGACGATCAGACTTCAGACGTCAGACTGTCACGCGCAAGTTTAGCTTTTCTTCTCAGGCGCAAGATAGTTATCAGCTTCTAGCTGTTAGCCATGAGGTAAAAACGGTGGCGGCTCCGCCGCATTTTATAAAAATCGCGCGGAGCGCGTACCTGCACTGCTAACTACTAACTACTAACTACTAACTGCTAACTGCTAACTGCCTTTCCATACCGTTTCCCGCTGATGAAATTTCTGTCGATCATCATATCGATGAAATAATTTTCATTCGTCTCGCGCTGCACGGCTTCGATTTCTTTGGACAGTTTCTCGTAAATTTCTTCATCCGTCAGATGGCATTTGTCCGTAAAGGAAATTTCAAAAGAAACGTAGACGCCGTCTTCGTGCTCTTCGGCGTAAAAATCGTGATAGGAAAGCGGAAGGGCCGTGCGATAGATGGCGGCTTCCAGGTCGCGACGGTATTCTTTTTCGCGCGGATTGCCGACCGCCTTGGGATCGGCGTGGACGACGGCCTGCATGTGAAAAGTTTCCTTAATTCCGTCCATCAGACTCTCCGCGATGCGATGCGCCGTCACGAGATCCAATCGGCTGTCCATTTCCACGTGCGCGGAGAGGAAACGGTTTTCCGGGCCGTAATCGTGAATAATAAGGTCGTGCACACCGTAAATGCCCGGCTGCGCTTCCATATACGCTTGCACCTCTCGATAAAGCGCGGCGTCCGGCTCGGCGCCGATGATGGAGTTTAAGGCCTGTTTCAAAATTTCATAGCCGGTATGAATGATCAAAAAGGAAACGAGGACGCCGACATAGCCGTCAATCAAAAGTCCCGTCATGCTTTCGACGGCGACGGCGACCAGGACGCCCACTGTCGAGAGGACGTCGGACATGGAATCGGCTCCGTAGGCGCGAAACGCTTCCGCGCCCGTCTTTTTCACGGCCAGCCGATAGAAAAAGAAAAGGGACAATTTCCCCACGATACCGATTCCGAGCGCTGTGATGAGTCGAGCGTCGGCGACGACGGCTTCCGGCGCCAAAATTTTCTCGAAAGAATCGACGCAGAGCATGATGCCGACGTAGAGGACGACGGAGGCCATCACGGTGGAATTGAGATATTCGAGACGCCCGTGCCCGAAAGGATGCTCCTTATCCGACGGTTTCGCCGCATAGTAAAATGTCAAAAGCAGCAGAAAAACCGCGCCCACATCCGTCACGTTGTTGAAACCGTCGCCGACGGCGGAGATGGAGCCGCTCGCAAGGCCGCTCCAAATTTTGAGCCCGCCCAAAACCCCGTCAATCGCCATGCCGAGGCAGCAGAAAAAATACGCCGCGTGCCTTCTCGTTTCCAAAAATTTCATTCCCTTTCCGGTCCCCTTTTGTTCTATATTTCTCTTGCGAAAAAAGAAATTCGGTCTTGCCTAAATTTCCCCCATATACACGAAAAGCCCTCCGCACGGGAGAGCTTTTTCGATTTTGGGAAATATCTCAGTCTTCGTATTTATCGAAATCCAGATTGTCCAGGATATCGCGAAGATTGAGGAGTTCGGCCTTCGTGAGGGTCAGCCCCTTCGTCATGGCCTGGTGTTCCGGATCCCAGGACCGCAGATCGAATTTCGGTGTGCGTCCGTTCCATCCGGTCAAAGTCAGCTGCTTTCTCCAGCCGTTGGAGGCCGTGGAAAGATCACCGATTTCTTCCATAATTTCAAAAGAAATGCTTGCCATCGTTGTCACCTCAGACTTTCAAAACAAAATCAGCCTGAAACTGTATCTCACAGCGCCTTCTTGGCTGCTTCGGCAATTTTTGCGAAAGCGGCCGGATCGTGAATCGCCATTTCGGACAGCATCTTGCGATTGACTTCGATGCCCGCCTTCGTGAGACCCGCAATCAGACGGCTGTAGGAAAGCCCGTTCGCACGAGCCGCCGCATTGATACGGATGATCCAAAGCTTGCGGAATTCTCTCTTTTTCTGACGACGATCTCTTCTTGCATAGTAGAGCGCCTTCATGACGAGCTCATTGGCTTTGCGGAATTGGGTATGGCGGGCGCCTCTGTAGCCCTTTGCCAATTTCAGAATCTTTTTATGTCTCTTGTGGTTCGTAAGACCGCTTTTTACTCTTGCCATTCGTTATTCCTCCTTTTATCAGCCGTTCGGAAGCATTCTGACGACGCGCTTATAATCCGATTTGGAAACCAATGCCGCTTTTCTGAAATTTCTCTTTCTCTTCGGAGATTTCTTTTCCAGAATGTGGCTGTGATAGCCTTTGTTTCTCTTGAACTGACCGGAGCCGGTCTCGGTGAAGCGCTTCGCTGCTGCGCGACGTGTTTTCATTTTCGGCATAATTATCTCTCCTTTACATCAAGCCTTCGGCGCCACGATCATCGTCATGTTGCGCCCTTCCATCTTCGGCGGTTTTTCACGGGTAATGGTATCGGAAAGCTCCTTGGCCACACGGTCGAGGACTTCCTGCCCAAGCTCGGGATGCGACATTTCGCGCCCGCGGAACATGATCGTCACTTTGACTTTGTTCCCGTCGGCCAAAAAGCGCTGTGCATTTTTCAGTTTCACATAGAAATCGTGCTCGTCGATATTCGGACGAAGCTTGACTTCTTTGATTTGGAAGACCTTCTGTTTCTTTTTGGCTTCCTTATCGCGCTTTTGCTGCTCATATCTGAATTTCCCATAATTCATGATACGGCAGACGGGCGGCTTTCCGTTCGGCGCCACCTCGACGAGATCCAGTTCCTTCTCCTCTGCCAGACGCAGAGCTTCGCGGGTGCTCATGATCCCCAGCTGTTCGTTTGTATCGCTGACGACACGGACTTCGCGCGCCCGAATTTCGTCATTGATACTGAGTTCCTTACCTATTGTTTTCACCTCCGAAGAAAACAAAATTGCAAGTCAAAAAACGGACAGCATACGCCGTCCGCCTTTGAATTCATACGTGACCCCAGTAGCGTGAGCCTTGTGAGGTGAGAAGCGGATGACTTCTGCTTGCAATCATTACGGGGGATATTGTACACGACAAATTTCGACTTGTCAAGAAATTTCCCCGCATCAATCCATGTCGTTCGTCAGCACGCGATGCGCCATGCCGACGGACACTTCATTGAAACGAAGCACGCCGACGCCGACGTAAATGGCGACACACAGATGCTCGTGCCAGCGCGCAATGCCAATCTTGCCGCCCACATTCATGCCGAGCGCTTTGAGCTTGATAAATTCAATCGCCGACTCAATGGCGCCGACGACGGAGCCGTCTCCCACGTGCGTATCGGAAATGACGTGCTGGCGCTGCGCCGCCACAATGGCCGACTCAAAAATTTTCGGCAAAATATCCGGAAACCGCCCGCCGAAATTGACCGCCACGGCCCGAATGCCGCGCGCCGCCAATTCTTCGCGAAGCGCCGCCTCATCAGCTCGCGTTTCCGAAATGGCCATCCGAAGCGCCGCACGCCCCACATCCGCACTTTGATACTCAGCCGGCATCACAGCGCCCGATCCTTGATTTCACGGATAATATTCGCGATGAAGACCGCCACCGGCGCACTGCCCGCGTCCCCGCCGCTTCTTGTCCGGACGGAGACCGTGTGCGTCTTCATTTCCTTTTCGCCCACAATCAGCATGTACGGAATCTTTTCCGTCTGCGCCTTGCGAATCTTGTAGCCGAGCGTCTCATTCGCTTCCTCCACTTCGACGCGGATATCGGAAGCCGACAGCGTCTCCGCCACCTCTTTCGCATAATCCATATGATCCTGCGCGACCGGGATGACCTTCACCTGCACCGGCGCAAACCAAGTCGGGAAAGCGCCCGCGAAATGCTCGATCAAAATGCCGAGGAAACGCTCAATCGAGCCGTAACCCGCGCGATGAATCATGACCGCGCGATGCTTTTCGCCGTCCTCGCCGACGTAATTCACATCGAAACGCTCCGGCAGCTGCATATCCATCTGAATCGTGCCGCACTGCCACGTCCGTCCGAGCGAGTCTTCGATATGGAAATCCAGCTTCGGGCCGTAGAAAGCGCCGTCCCCCTCATTGATGACATACGGCACACCCGCATGCTCAATCGCGTTTTTCAGCGCATTTGTGGAAATATCCCAGAGTTCCTCCGAGCCCATGGAATTTTCCGGCCGCGTCGAGAGCTCCACATGGTATTGCAGCCCGAAAATGCTGTACAAATCCTTGTACATCGAGAGCGTCCCCAGGACTTCCTGCTCCATCTGCTCCGGCGTCATGAAAATATGCGCATCATCCTGCGTGAAGCAACGCACGCGGAAGAGCCCGTGCAGCGCCCCATGGAGTTCATGCCGATGCACCAATCCGAATTCGCCCACACGCTTCGGCAGCTCCTTGTAACTTCTCTGTTTCGTCTTGAAATACAAAATTCCGCCCGGGCAATTCATCGGCTTCACCGCGTAATCTTCCCCATCGATCTGCGTGAAGTACATATTTTCGCGGTAATGATCCCAGTGACCAGACTGCAGCCACAATTTCTTCGACAAAATGACCGGCGTCATGATTTCTTCATAATCGTATTTCTTGAAAAGCTCGCGTTCATACGCCATCAAAAGATTGCGAAGCGTCATGCCCTTCGGATGGAAGAACGGGAAACCCGGCCCCTCTTCATGGAAACTGAAAAGATCGAGCTGCTTGCCCAGTTTCCGATGATCGCGTTTCTCCGCTTCCGCGCGGACAAAGAGGAAATGCTCCAAATCTTCCTTGCTGTAGAAAGCCGTGCCGTAAATGCGCTGCAGCATCTTATTGTGCTCGTCGCCGCGCCAATACGCGCCCGCGACCGTCATCAGCTTGAAAGCTTTCACCTTCCCCGTCGTGCGGACGTGAGGACCGGCGCAAAGATCTGTGAAATCGCCCTGCGTATAAAGAGAAATCACCGCATCTTCCGGCAAATCCTCAATCAGCATGACCTTGTAATCCTGATTTTTTTCTTTGAAATACGAAAGGGCGTCTGCGCGAGTGAGCACCTTCTTCTCCAGCGGCAAATTTTCCTTCACAATCTTCGCCATTTCTTTTTCAATCGCCTCGAAATCATCCTGGCTGAAGACGTGCTCCGAATCGATGTCGTAATAGAAACCGTTGTCAATCGCAGGCCCTATCGCAAATTTCGTCCCCGGATACAAATGCTGCAACGCCTGCGCCAAGACATGCGACGCCGTATGACGCAGCGTGAAGAGCCCTTCCGCATCTTCCTTCGTAAAAAATTCCACCCGCGTGCCGTCTTGAATCGGGTCGCGCAAATCGGTGAGTTCGTCATCGACTTTCGCGCACACCGCGTCCTTGGCAAGGCTGTTTGAAATCACCGCAGCCGCCTCAAAAAGCGGCACCGCGCTCTCAAACTCCAATTTCTTTCCGTCCTTCAAAATGATGCTGACCATGTTTCCGTCCTTTCTCGCGAAGCCAAACCTGGGGCGCTTCCTTCGCGACCAAACAAAAAAGCTCCCGTCCACAAGGGACGAAAGCTATCTTCCGCGGTTCCACCCAAATAAATCCTCTCAGATTCACTCTTTGGCCTCTAACGCCGCCACACGAAGAAACATACTTTGTTTCCGTTTCTCTGCTCACGAGGGGTGGCGAAACACATTCCTCACCCGCTCCCACCGACCGCAGGCTCTCTGCAAAGGAATTGTCCCCCGTCATGTCTCGCTCATCGCATTTATGAAATCAATATAATCACATCGAGCGATTTTGTCAAGAGGGAAAACGAGCCGAGAGCTTAAAGCGCTACATTCGGCTTTACGCGTCAATCGCAAGATAGTTATTAGCTACTAGCTACTAGCTGTTAGACGAAAGCGGTATCGCCTACGGCGCATTTTTTATAAATTGCGCGAA
>CAVEYT010000036.1:0-9952 GCA_963619995.1 Acutalibacteraceae bacterium
GAGGAAGTGTCGGACGAGGAGTATGGGAAACTGAAATGATCTCCGCTTGTCCGCTGTCCGTCTTCCGCTGTCCGTTTACCGTTTACCGTATCTCACATTGCATGAAATACAAAGTCGATCACTCACGGTTCACAGTTCACGGCGAGCGGATGACCCCATGTATTATGAAAGGAAAAACAATCATGAAAAAAAACATCCTCTGTGCCGTTTTGGCCATTTCCACTCTCGGCATCTTCGGCACGGCACAAGCTGCCGATCCCGCACAAGACGCCGCGCATTCTGTTTCCGTTTCTGAAAGGAGCACTGCCATGTCACACAAAATCGTTCAAACCGCCGGGCGCGATGCGCTGGGGGAATTTGCGCCCGAATTTGCCCGTCTCAATGACGACGTCCTCTTTGGCGAAGTTTGGTCCGATGGCGGCCTCTCCCTCCGCGACCGCTCACTCATCACCGTCGTCGCCCTCGTTTCCTCCGGCATCACCGACAGCTCGCTTTCCTATCACATCCGGAATGCGAAAAATCACGGCGTGACGCAAGAAGAAATATCGAAGACGCTGACGCACATCGCATTCTACGTCGGCTGGCCGAAAGCATGGGCCGCCTTCCGCCTCGCCAAAGACATCTACGCCGAAGAATGAAATTTCCCCATTCGTCTCCGCAAGTGATATAATAGCGAAATGCGTGCGCCCGTTTCCATGGGTCGCACTTCCAGTTGTAAAAATATTTCTCGTAAGGAGACTATCATGGGCAAGAAAATTCTCACACTCTATTTCACTCGTTCCGGCCACACGAAACACGTGGCCGAAGTCATCGGCGCGGCCGTCGGCGGCGACATTGCGGAAATCAAGACGCGACGCACCTACTCTTCCTCCTATTTCGGCGCCATCGTCCAGGGCGGCCTCGAAAAGATGAAGAACGCGCGTCCCGAGCTGGAGCCGCTCTCCGTTTCCCCCGCCGATTACAATGTGATTTTCCTTGGCACGCCCGTCTGGTGGTTCACGATTGCGCCCGCGATGAAATCCTTCCTGGAAAGCGCGGATCTCGCCGGAAAGACCGTCATTCCCTTCATCACCAATGGCGGCAAGCCGAGCGCTGCGCCTGCCGATTTCACCGCCGCGCTTCACCTTCCCGAAGACGCGTGCTTCTCCGTTTGTTATAAAGGAAATACGCCGACCGTAGGCGACGAAGACATTCGCGCCTGGGCCGAGCGTATGGTACAGGACCAATGAAACGAAATTCTTTTTTACGACTTGCACTGGGCGGCCTTTTTTGTGCCGCCCTTTTCGGTTGCGCCACGCGGGCCGAGACGGACATCGCCGCCGCCATGAAACCCATCGCCGTGCGGCAAATCGTTTCCAAAGACAACGCACACGAAAGGACCGTCGTCTGGCAGCTCGCCGACAATATTTCCTCTGCGCTGGAAATTCGAGAGAAAGGAAACGATGCAATTCTCTCCTTCCCCGCCGCGTCGCAATTCTTGGCCGGATCGCAGGGCGAAGCGGACAGCTACCTTTACGAAGCCACCGCGACCGGCCTCCGTCCCGGCACGTCCTACGAATACCGCACGCGCACCAAAAACGCCGCCTCCGCCTGGATGCCGCTCCGGACAGACGACGGCGCTAAATTCTCCGCGCTCATTTTTCCCGATTCCCAATCGGCCGATTACGGCGTGTGGAAAGATACCGCTGCAAAAGGATTCGCCGCGCTTCCCGCCGCCGATTTCTTCATCATGATGGGCGACCTCGTCGACAACGGCCAAGACGAGCACCAATGGCAAGCATGGCTCTCCGCCGTCGAGACCCCCATCCGAGACATTCCCGTCGCCCCGCTCATGGGCAATCACGAAGCCTACTCCTTGGACTGGAAAGCGTGCCGCCCCGAGCGTTTCCTCGCGCACTTTGCCCTGCCGGGAAACGGCGACCCGAATCACGCCGAACTCTTCTGGTCCTTCGATTGGGGCCCGGTCCATTTCGCCGTCCTCAATACGGACATGCCGGAAATCGACGAATGGTATCCGAATCTCCTCGCCGCACAGGAAACATGGCTGCGGCAAGACATGACAGCGACAAAGAAACCGTGGAAAATCGTCCTCATGCACCGCGACCCGCTGCAATACCGCATCGAAGGCCGCCCGGAACGCCTCGAAGGTTTCTCCGAAGAAGGCCTCGCCTTCATGCCCCTCTTCGATGCACTCGGTGTCGACGCCGTCCTCTCCGCCCATCTCCACACTTACCGGAATCGCGGCCGCATCAAAAATTTTGAAAGAAACGAAACCGGCCCCCTCTACATCCTGACCGGTGTCGCCGGCGACGTCCGCTACCCGAATCTCTGGACGAATCACGCCCTCGACATCACCGTCGCCCCGCAACCGGAAACGGACAATTTCCTCACGATGGAAGCCGATGAAACAAAAATCACCCTCCGCGCCTACCGGACAGACGGGGTGCTGCTGGATGAGACGGTATTGGAGAAATGAGCCGGAAACAGGGAGCGTCGTGCTCCGCTTTTCTTCTCAGGCGCAAGATAGTTATTAGTTTTTAGTTGCTAGCTGTTAGTTTTTTTGCGTCTCATAGAGATCGAGACGTCGGTCGGTCAGACAATCAGACGTCAGACTTTAGCGGTGTCGCCTTGTGCAAACGAACAGGAGCCTTAGGAACGTAGTGACGCGAGGCGACTGTGAGTGCCATGCAAAGCTCGGCGACGATTTTTAATCATTGCGCCTCCGGCGCGCTTTAACAAATGCGCCGGAGGCGCTTCCGCTTTTCCTCATCTCTGTCAGTAGAAAATTTTTATCACTTTTGCCGCCAAAGAGAAGAAGTAAAAAGCAACGCCCCTCATCTCTATCTTGCAAAAGTTATCGGCACCAACGCCGCAAAACCAAAGCAAGAAAAAAGTTCGGCTTCCCTTCCCTCTTCCATTCCAGCAGAAAAATTTTTCAACGCAAATGCCACCAAGGAAAAAGGACGCGAAAGCCGCGCCCCCTCCATTCTCCATTCTCAATTCTATTTCATACAAATCACGCCCATGTGGCGTCCCGTCTTCCCATCGGCTTTCCGATACGAGAAAAATTTGTCGTCGTGACAATATGTGCAAAGCCGGCAGTCTTCGATATTCGTTTCAACGAGTCCGGCTCGCAGTAGGAGGCGGCGATTGGCTTCGGGAAGATAGAAAAGGAAATGGCCATTCCCTTTTTCCTCTGCCAATTCTGCCAGCTCGATTGGGGAAAAGATTTTCGCAAATTCCGCGATGACCTCCTCGCCCACTTCAAAGCAGCAGGAGCCGATGGCGGGACCGATGGCCGCTAGGATGTCTTTCGGATCGGCGCCGAATTGTTTCTCCATTTCTTGCACGGCACGTCCGGCGATATTTCCCGCGGTGCCGCGCCAGCCGCCGTGGACGAGGGCGGCAATTTTCTTTTTCGGGTCGTAGAGAAAAATCGGCGTACAGTCGGCGAAATTCATTGTGAGCGGGACGCCGGGCGTCGCTGTCAGGAGGCCGTCACATTCGTCGATGGCGGTCTCGGGTGACAACGCGCCGCGTCCGCAGTCCGCCGCTCCCACCGTGACGATGCGCGTCGCGTGGACTTGGTTTGTGCTGATGATGGTCTCCGGAGAAATTCCGAGCGCCGTCAGGTATCGCCTGCGATTTTCGCGGACACAGTCGGGATCGTCCCCGGCGGAAAAGCTCATATTCGCGCTGTGAAACGGAGGCACAGAAACGCCGCCGTCTCGCGTGGAAACAGCGGCGATCACATCGGCGTGGGATGCGAAAATTTGAAAAGTCACATACGGAAAAGAAGCAGCCATGCCCTTTCTCCTTTATTCAAAAATGATGTTCTCGTCCCGAAGGCGCGGGCAGTCTTCCAAGGAAATATTTCGCAGCGCGTCTTCCGCCGAAATCGGCATCGGTGTGGAAACAGCGCCCGCCAAAAAGAGTAGCCGCCCCAGAATCTCTGCCGGTGTCTTTCCCGCGTCTCGCAGCTCGCGCACGGTGATGCCGTGTTGGCGTTTGGAGAGCCGGACGCCTTCCGCATCGACAAGAAGCGGCAAATGGGCATACGTCGGCGGCGCATAGCCGAGCTCGCGCAGAAGGACCATCTGACCGAATGCGGAATCCGCCAAATCGCGCCCGCGAAACACGTGCGTGATGCCCATCGCGCCGTCGTCTGCTGCGGCGGCCAACTGGTACGCCATCATACCGTCGGCGCGGCACACGACGAAATCATCTTCCGCCGCGCAAAGCTTCCGTTTCTTGTTTCCTAAAAATAAATCGCCATACGAGACGATCTGCGTTTCCATGCGATAGCGCCAAGACGGCGTCTTTTTTTGTGCCTCGCGTTCTTCGTCGGAAAGATGACGGCAACGACCGTCATACACCGGCCGCGACTCCCCTTCATGCGGCGCGCTCGCAATCTGCAAGAGACGCGCACGGTTGCAATAGCAGGGATAGACGCGCCCCGCTCGTTTCCACGCTTGCAAAATCGTTTCATATCGCTCCGCGCGCTCACTCTGAACGCAGCTGCCGTAGGAAAAATGTCCGCCCGGTCCTTCGTCCCAATCAAGCCCGAGCCACGCCAAATCGTCTTGCAGCGCTTTCGCAAATAAATCTTTTGAGCGCTGCCGGTCGATGTCTTCAATCCGGAGGACAATCTTTCCGCCATGCTGCCGCGTCCACAGCCAATTCCAAAGGGCGACCCAGATATTTCCCAAATGGAGGAAACCGGTGGGGCTGGGCGCGAAACGGGTGCGGACGTCCATTATTGCGGAAGCGAGAGGATGTGATTGAAGAGCGCGCTCTCTTCTTTGATTTTTCCTTCGCTCCCCATGACGCAGACGTAGGGCGAGGCGACGATGCTTTCTGCCAAATCGGCCAGCGCGCGGATGTCGTCCACCGTGCAATCGACGATTTCATTCCGCAGTTTCGCGCGGTCTTCTTTCGTGAGGCCGCAGAGGCGATACATGACGGCACGCTCCCCTTTCATGAAGGGCGTGAGCTGCATTTCGTAGTTCGACATGGTGCCGATGACGTATTTTGTCATTTCGCGCTCGGAAACGGAGAAATGGCGCAGATAATCCGGAAGCGCCCGGTACGCGTCGAGCGTTTCTTTTAAGTTCGGATCGCGATAGGAGCAGAAAAGCGCGTTTCCATTATACGTAAACTGCGTGAACGCGCCGTAAGCGCCGCCCAGCACGCGAATTTTTTTCCAGAGATATTCATAACGGAGCACGGTCTCCATGACGCGGAGCGCCCCGGTGAACGCAAACCCGGCGCGGCAGAAATTGCCGCCCTTGCAGACGTATTGCACCTTGCCGGAGGACAAAATCCCTTCGTTTTGCGCCGCATCCGGGAATGTAAAGAGCGCGCCCTCCCCGGCCGCACCGTCGGGAAGCCCTTTGACGATGACGCCGATGTGTTCGGCTGCCAGCGTTTTTTCTTCGTCCTCGCCGACCGTCTGCAAAATGAGATTGTTCTTCGTGAAAATTTTCGCGGAAACGCTCTGCAGCCGCGCGATCAGTTCCGGCGCCTTGACGTCGAAATCTTTCAGCAAATCGGCCAAGAAATAATAATACGAGAGGCCGCCCACGCTGCGGAATTTGGCCACGTCGGAGAAATACGAAAGCAGACGATTCATCACGAGCGTGTGACCGCGGGAAAAGGCGGTCATATCCCATTCCGCTTTCGCTTCCAGCAGGATTTCTTTCAGGCGCGACGCATCGTCGTAGACCGTATGCTGCAAAATGTCGGCCAAGAGCGCCGTCAATTTGTCGAGGCGCGTATTGAGTGCTTTGCCACGCACGACGAACATCGGCACATACAGATTGTCGTCTTTGGAATTTTCATACGCCACGACCGCCGCCGAGAGTCCGCCGGTGTACGCATTGGAGAGTTTCGTAATCTCTCGATAATCGCACGTTTCCGTATTCATCGCGCCCAAAAGCGAAGCAATCAGGTACGCGTAGGGCAAATCGTCCGTATCCAGATGACGCAAATCAAAATACAGGTTAAGGTAGGAAATACCGCTCGTATGCACGCGATAATGCCAATGCGGCACACCGCAGGCCGTCCCTTCTTCCAGTTTCTCATCCTTGACGACGCGCCGCAAATCGTCACGAGAGAGAAGCGGAATGGTCGCGAGCGCTTCTTCCGTTTCCCCGGACGCTTGTCGTTCCTTCAGCACTTTCGTCGTCTCGATAATCTCGTCCAGCTGCTCGTCCGTGAGGCATTTTTTATACGCCGCCAATTTTTCGGCCGTCTGCTGCGCTTTCTTTTCGTTCAGCCCTTTTTCGGGACGCATTGTGATGAGGACTTGATGATGGTTGCGCACCATGTAGCGATGAAGCAATTCTTCGAAATAGCCCGTTTCAATCTCTTCGCGGAGCTTGCGAATCACATCGATGTATTTCAACGCTTCCATCGGGTCGCGGTCGTAAAGCCACGTGTCCATCGCCCGAATGCCGTAGTAAAGCCCCTTCGGCTGCCCGTTGTAATCGTTTTCGCGGAGCGTAAATTCGATTCGATTCAGCGCGGCGGAGAGCATTTCCCGGTCTGCCCCATTGACGACAATCCCGCGGAACGCCGCATCCAGCGTGTCCGCCAATTCCTGCTGCTTCGTCTCATCGGCGCCCGTGACTTCTATCGACCAGACCGGCTGCTTGTAGCTGTCCGAATACGTCCCGGACACATCGTTTCCAAATCCCGCATCCAAGAGCGCTTTCTTGATCGGCGCGCCGTCCATTTCAATCAGCGTATAATTCAAAATTTTCAGCCCGAGCGAATCCAGCACGGACATATGGTCGTGCATGGCCGTGTAGAGGCAATGGATGGCTTTGTTCTTCGTTTCCTCGCCGTCCGCCACGCCGTAAGCCCCTTCAATGACGCGCCGCGTGCGAAAAGCCGGCTGCGTCGCGACTTGCGTATCCACCGGATGCGGCTTGAACTTCGACAAATATTCTTCGTGAATGAAACGGAGCGTCTCGCCGATTTCCATATCGCCGTACAGATAGAGATAGCTGTTCGCCGGATGGTAGAAACGGCGGTGAAATTCCGTAAATTCGCGGAAAGTGAGCGCCGGGATGACCTCCGGATCGCCGCCCGATTCCACGCTGTACGTCGTATCCGGGAAGAGCGCGGCCATCGCCAAATCTTCCATGACGGCCTCCGGCTCGGACAGCGCGCCCTGCATTTCATTGTAGACGACGCCATTGTACGTGAGCGGCGCTTCGCGGCTCTCCAGCTCGTAATGCCAGCCTTCCTGCATCAAAATCTGCGGATTTTTCAGGCATTCCGGATAAAAAACGGCATCCAGATACACGTCCATCAGATTTTTGAAATCTTTTTTATTGCGGCTCGCGACGGGATACATTGTCTTGTCCGGCCACGTCATCGCATTCAAAAACGTATTAAGAGATCCCTTGGCCAACTCGACGAAAGGTTCTTTCAGCGGAAATTTGCGCGACCCACAGAGCGTGGAATGCTCCATGATGTGCGGCGTCCCCTTGGAATTTTCCGGCGTCGTGCGAAACGCAATGTAAAACACATTGTTGTCATCCGGCGCATCCAGATACAAAAGATGGGCGCCCGACCCCTTGTGATGCAGCAGATACGCATCCGCATTCACTTCCGTAATCGGCGACATTTGCTGTACCGTAAATCCGTGTATGACCTGTCCGATTTTGAATTTCATGATTTCTCCTTATATGTAAATTTCCGGCACGCCGGTTTCCTGTTTCGTACAAAAAAAGCACAAGAAGAAATCGCTCCCTCTTGTGCCTCCGTCTCACATATTGTGCGATTCGCCGCCGAAAAATTCCTCATGAATGACCCGCACCGCCTTCGTCATATCCGCCTTCTGGATGAGACAGGAAATGCTGATCTCAGACGTGCTGATGATGTCGATATTCACACCCGCGCGCCCCAAAGCGCCGAACATGGATGCCGCGACACCCGGCGCACCAATCATCCCGGCGCCCACGATGGACACCTTCGCGACGTCCGTGGAATAGATCACGCCCGGAACCTCGCCTTCCACCTCGAGCTTGCTCATGATTTTCTTCACGTCGTCCAAATCATTGCTGTCGATTGTGAAAATAATATCCGTCTTGTGATCGTCGGCCTCGCGCACGCTCTGGACAATCATGTCGACGCTGACATGATGCTCGCTCATCGTGTGGAAAATCCGGTACGCCACACCGGGGACATTGGCGACGCCCAGCACGGCGACCTTGGCCACATGCGCATCCTGCGCGACCCCGCGTACTGCCTGCGAAATCGTATTCATCTTGCACTCCTCTCGGATAATCGTACCCTCTGTATTGACAAATGTGGACCGGACGTGAATCGGGATATGATAGCGAATGCCCATCTCCACGCTCCGCGGCTGCATGACACCGGCGCCGAGCCGTGCCATTTCCAGCATTTCCTCATTTGTAATTTCTTCAATCTTGTGCGCGTCTTCCACATAGCGCGGGTCGGCCGAATACACGCCGTCCACGTCGGTGAAAATTTCGCACATATCCGCGCGCATCGCACCGGCCAACGCAACCGCCGTCGCATCGCTGCCGCCGCGACCGAGCGTGATGATATCGCCTTCCGGCGTCAGCCCTTGGAAACCGGCCACAATGACGACTTTTCCTGCATCGAGCTCCTTGAAGACACGCTCCGGACGCACATCCGTGATATCCGCTTTGCCGAAGCCGCCCTCGGCCACGATACCGGCCTGCGGCCCCGTGAGCGATATCGCCGGCTGCCCCAGCGTTTCAAATGTCATCGCCATCAGCGCAATCGATTGCTGCTCGCCCGTCGCCAGCAGCATATCCATTTCGCGCCCGAAATGATCCGTCGACACTTGTCCGGCGAGCGAAAGCAAATCATCCGTCGTGTCGCCCATGGCCGAGACCACGATGACGACTCGATCCTCCGGCGCTTTCTCCGACAAGACGCGGCTCGCGATTCCGCGCATTTTCTCCGGCGTCGCCACCGAGCTCCCGCCGAATTTCTTTACAAATAAAGCCAAAATGATCCCTCATTCTGTATGAAATATAATGAATCGAAGACTGATACGGCTACATTCTATCATGCCCGCGCGCTTGTGTAAATCTTTATCTTATTTTATTAGAGTTCAAAAACGACGCGTCCCAAGACATGATCCACCGGCACCGGCCCGATGAAACGGCTGTCGCTGCTGTGATTGCGGTTGTCCCCCATCACGAAGACATGGCCGGCGGGAACGGTAAACGGATCGGCGACGGAAAATTCCATCGGCTCGGCGGTATACGGTTCGGAGAGGACTTCCCCATTCCGAATCACGTGTCCGTCCCGAAATTCCAACACGTCTCCCTCACGCCCAATCACGCGCTTCACCCAAATGTGATGCTCCGCGCGGCTCTTGTCGAAAAGCGCGATATAATTGTTCGCCGGTTCAATCGCATCGTCCGCAAAGCTCCGCGCCCGCCGCGTCCGGCTGTCGATAATCACAATCTCACCGTAGTCCGGCATTTCATTCAAAATATGTCCGATTTTGGAAACGATAAGATACTGCCCGTTTTCCAAAGTCGGCATCATCGACTCGCCCGCCACCTTCGTCGGGACGAACAGAAAAATATGAATCAACATCGCAATGCTGAGCGCAATGACAATCGAATACACCCAATCAAAAATTTCTTTCCACATACCGGCTGTCTCCATCTATTAATTACGGTTCCTTTAAGCTACACAAAGTGTGAACTAACCGTTATCCGTTATCTGTTATTCGTTTACCGTTCTCACATCCTATATCGTACATGGTTTTTCACGCACGGTAAACGGTCCGCGGTGGACGGTCGGCGCCACCATGTGACACCGTCAAGCATCTTCAAGCCCTTCCATCTTCACGCAAAAAAGGCTGCGAGAAAATGTAAAAACATTTTTCACAGCCCCCATTGTATCATGTTTCTCTATCTTTTTACAGCTTGAC
>CAVEYT010000037.1:0-9899 GCA_963619995.1 Acutalibacteraceae bacterium
ACAAAAAAAGAGCCGCAAGAAAATGTTTTTGGCATTTTCTTGCAGCTCTTTTTCAGTTTCCTAATACAATCCGGTCACTCACTTCTGCGGATGTTTCTTCAAATTTCTTGAGGAGCATCTCAATCGTTAAGTTTTTCTTTTCTTCCGCGCTGTAGTCGGCGATGATTTGGCCGCTGCTCATCATGATGAGGCGATTGCCGTAGCGGATGGCGTCGCGCATGTTGTGCGTGATCATGAGGGCTGTGAGGTTTTGCTCGCGGATGATGTCGTCTGTCGCGGTGAGGACTTTGTCGGCCGTTTTCGGATCGAGGGCCGCCGTCGGTTCGTCAAGGAGCAGGATGTCCGGTTTCTTCAAAGTCGCCATGAGGAGGGTGACGGCTTGGCGCTGGCCGCCGGAGAAAAGGCCGATACGGGATTGGAGGCGATCTTCCAGGCCGAGGTCGAGGCGTTTTAGCATCGCGCGGAAATTTTCCTGATCGTTTTTGCCAAACGCCCAGCGCAGGCGTCTGGATTCGCCGCGACGCGCCGCGATGATGAGATTTTCTTCGAGCTGCATCCCGGCCGCGGTGCCCTTCATCGGGTCTTGGAAGACGCGACCGATGTATTTCGCGCGTTTGTGCTCGCTGACGCGCGTGATGTCCTTGCCGTCGAGCTCAATCGTGCCGGCATCCGGCGGAAAAACGCCCGCGATGGAATTTAAGAGCGTCGATTTCCCGGCGCCGTTTCCTCCGATCACCGTGCAGAAATCGCCGTCGTTGAGCGTCAAGGAAACATCGATGAGTGCTTTCTTTTCATTCTGCGTGCCTTTGAAAAAGGTCTTACTGATGTGCGTAATCTTCAGCATGGTCAGCCCGCCTTTCCCAGTTGCAAATTCTCTTTGATCATCGGCAGCGCCAGCGCAATCATGACGAGGACGGCCGTGAAGAGTTTCAAATCGTTCGGCGGCATGCCCATGAAGAGGACGGTCGCGAT
This sequence comes from Acutalibacteraceae bacterium, assembly GCA_963619995.1. Taxonomy (GTDB): domain Bacteria; phylum Bacillota; class Negativicutes; order Veillonellales; family Dialisteraceae; genus UBA1822. Next base: position 973 of record CAVEYT010000037.1, read on the forward strand.
GACGATACGATAAATGACGGAGCCGACGATGACGGCGACGAGCGATTCTTTGAAAGAATTCACGCCCAAAATGACTTCGCCGATGATGACGGACGCGAGCCCAATGACGATGGTCCCGATCCCCATGCCGACGTCGGCAAAACCGTTATTCTGCGCGACGAGCGCTCCGCAAAGACCGATGAGCGCATTGGAAATGGAAAGGCCGAGAATAATCATGCTGTCCGTATTGACGCCCTGCGAGCGCATCATCGCCACATTGTAGCCGGTCGCGCGGATGCACATGCCGAGCTCGGTGCCGAAGAACCAATAAATGACAAGGCCGATCAAAAGGACGATGACCGCCGGAAGCACGAAAGCCGCCGCGCCGTTTCCCAAAGAGAGTGCCTCGCCCGTCAGCGTGAAAACGGTATCCGTGCGGAGCAAGGAAATATTCGCCTTCCCCATGATGTGCAAATTGATGGAATAGAGCGCAATCATGCTCAGAATCCCGGCTAAGATGGCCGGAATTTTCAGTTTCGTGTACAAGACGCCGGAGACGCTGCCCGCGATGATGCCGCCCGCCGCGCCGGCCAAAAGGGACAGCCAGGGCGAGCCGCCGGATGCAATCATGGTCGCCGCAATGGCACCGCCCAGAGGGAAACTCCCCTCGCAGGTCATGTCCGGCACGTCCAGCACGCGGAATGAAAGAAAGACACCCAGCGCCAGAATGGACCACATGAGTCCCTGCGCCACGGTGGAAATAGCCAAATCCAACATTGTTTCTACTCCTGTTTCTACTTTTTATTTTCAGATGATTTCCGCCCGGTCGAGCACGGATTGCGGAATCGGAAGCCCCAAAAGCTCCATTTCATGCCGATTGATGTAGAGCTTCGAACTCTCGGCTCCGACGACCGGCAGCTCTTTCACGGTCTTTTTCCCTTCCAAAATGTCGGCGGCCATGTTTCCCGCGCCGACGCCGATGTCGTAGAAGCTGATCGACTCGGAGGCAAACGCGCCGCTCCGGACGTGTCCCGCTTCCGCGCCGTAGACGGGGATTTTCCCTTTTTCGGCAATCGACATCAAATTCGGAATGGACGAGGCGACGACATTGTCCGTCGGGACGAAAATCGCATCGACTTCGCCCAAAAAGGCTTCGGCGACTTGCTGCACATCATTCACGGAATTGACCGTGAGCTCTTTCACGGCGATCCCGAGCGGCTCGCAAGCCTCCCGCAGCCGCCGCGCCTGAATGACGGAATTGATTTCACTCGAATTGTACAGAATGCCAATCGTCTTGCAATCGGGCTGAATCTCCCGAATGAGCGCCACCTGTTTCTCCAGCGGCCCGCGGTCGTGCGTGCCCGTCACGTTTCCGTCCGGCGCCGATTCCTTTCCCATCAGTTTCGCATTTTCAAAATCGGCAATCGCCGTGCACACGATGGGAATGTCCTTCGTCGCATTGGCCATCGCTTGCGCCGCCGGTGTGGAAATCGCGGCAATCAAGTCGTATTTCCCGGAAACGAAACGATTGGCAATCGTCTGCAGATTGGACTGATCGCCCTGCGCATTTTGCTGATCGATCTCGACCTTGTCCAAAAGGCCGCGGCTTTTCAAGGCATCAAGAAAGCCCTTGTTCGATTCATCAAGGGCCGGATGCTGCACGATTTGCACAATCCCTACTTTCTTTTTGCCGCCGGACGCCTCCTTCGTGTCGCTTCCGCAACCCGCAAAGGCTCCCGCCAGCGCAAGACCTGCCAAACCTGCCGCCAATACTCTCTTCAATTTTCTGGCTTCCATTCTACTCATCCTCCCGGATTCAAAAAATTCATACGGCGCTACTCTCCTACCATCCTCGGGTTTTCCATATCCCGTCTGAGGCCCTGCCTCGTCGCCGACCCCTGCCGGCGTTGCCGTATAATGGCTCATTGTATACCACAATGGGAAAAAATGCAAATGAAATATGATGTCACAAATCGCTGTCTGGCTTTAAGCATCTCATAATGATGAAGACGTCAGACGGTCAGACGTCAGACATCAGACTGTCACCATTGTCTTGGTCGGCTTTTTATGTCTCATGGAGGCACAGAAGTCAGACAATCAGATGTCAGACTGTCACACGCAAGTTTAGCTTTTTTCAGGCACAAAAGAGTTGTTATCTGTTAGCGATTAAACAAAAGCGACGTCACTTGTGCAAATGAACAGGAGCCTTAAGAACGTAGTGACGCGAAACGACTGTTACCATACAAAGCTCGGCCGTATTTTTATAAAATCGTCGCCGGAGGCGACACCGCTAAAGTCTGACGTCTGATCGTCTGATGTCTGACGTCTCAATCTCTATGTGGCACCTACCCTGCTCGCTACTAGCTTTTCTTGCGCCTGACCTCAAAAGCCAGGCATCCAAAACATCCGCCCCTCTCACACCTTCGTGCTCACGCCCGTGCTTCCCGTTTCCTTTTCAAAAAGCGCTTTCGCAAATTCTTCCGGCACGAATTTTTGCAGATCGTCTTCGCGCTCGCCGAGGCCGATGTATTTCACCGGGACGTGGAGTTCTTCGCTGATGGAGAGGACGACGCCGCCTTTGGCCGTGCCGTCGAGTTTCGTCAGGACGACGCCGGAGAGGGGGACGATTTCGCCGAAGGTTTTTGCTTGGCTCACCGCATTTTGGCCCGTCGTCGCGTCCAGCACCAAGAGCGTCTGATGCGGCGCGTCGGGGATGACTTTCTTGACGACGCGACTGATTTTTTTGAGCTCTTCCATGAGATTCACTTTCGTCTGGAGACGCCCCGCCGTATCAATCAGCACGATGTCCGCACCGCGAGCGACCGCTGCCGAGACCGCGTCGAAAGCGACCGCTGCCGGGTCTGCCCCTTCCGCGTGCTTCACGATATCCGCGCCCGTGCGTTCCGCCCAGATGGTGAGCTGCTCGGACGCCGCCGCACGGAACGTATCCGCCGCCGCCAAGAGCACTTTCTTTCCTTCCTTCTGCCAGCCGCTCGCCAGTTTCCCAATCGTCGTCGTCTTGCCCACACCGTTCACGCCCACGACAAGAATGACTTCCGGATGATGCGGCTCCGCTTCCGGCGTCTCATCCCGCAGCATATCGGCTACGATTTTTTCCATGTACGGCATGACTTCGTTCGTATTGGAAATCCGGCCCTCCGTGACGCCGCGGCGAATTTGACGCATGAGGTAATCCGTCGTCCGCACGCCGAGATCGCCTGTCAAGAGCACCGCTTCCAAATCGTCCAGGAAATCGTCGTCAATTTTTGCGTAGCCAATCACGACCGTTTCAATATTTCTGATAAAGCTCGCCTTTGTCTTGCTCAATCCTTTTTTTATTTTGTCAAAAAATCCCATTTCCGTTCTCCTTTACTCCACATAATCCTTCATTTCCACCGTCACGAGCGCGGACACGCCTTTTTCGCCCATCGTGACGCCCTGCAACGTGTCGGCAAATTCCATCGTTTTCTTGCGATGCGTGATCACGATGAATTGCGACCGTTTCTTGTATTCCGCCATCAAGCGGCTGAAACGCTCCACATTCGCATCGTCCAGGGCCGCATCGATTTCGTCCACGAAACAGAACGGCGCCGGGCGAAACGCCAAGAAGGAAATCAAGAGCGCGATGACCGTGAGGGCGCGCTCGCCGCCGGACATGAGCGTCATCGGCTGGCGTTTCTTCCCCGGCAAATCCAGATACATTTCCACGCCGCATTCCAGGGGATTGGCCGCATCCGTCAGCTCCAATTTCCCGCGGCCTCCGGGAAACATGATGCCCATGATGCGCCCGAATTCCAAATTGATTTTCGCGAAAGCCTCCGTGAATTCTTTTGCCATCGCCGCGTCGATCCCCGCGATGACCTTTTCGAGTCCCGCCGCCGCTTTCGCCAAATCCTGCGATTGCGTCTCATAATTTTGATACCGCTCCCGCGCCGCCTCGTACTCGGCCTCCGCATTCGGATTCACAAGGCCGAGCGCGTCCATATCGGCGCGAATTTTCGCGAGTTTTTCGGAAACGTCCCGCGCGCTCTCCGGCCTTCGCACGGCTTGTGCTTCCGCCTCCGAGAATCCCAGAATGCGCAAATTCGCCTGCTCTTCTTCCTCCCGTCTCTGCGCCGTCTCCAGCTGCAGCGTCTTTTCCGTCTGCGCCGTCTCGGCGGCAAGCAAAGCCGCCTGCGCCTCCCGCCGCGATGTTTCGTTTTCGTTTCGTTCCGCCAATGCCGCGCTCTTCCCGCTCTCCAGACCCTCGCGCTCTCGTGCGACGGCTTCCCGCGCAAGACGCGCCGCTTCAAATTGCGCGTTCCATTCGGCCAACACGGCGAGTGCTTTCGTTTCCTCCTCTGTCCGCACCGCGATTTGCTTTTCCGCCGCCGCAATCTCGGAAACCAGCTCTTGGCGCTCCGTCTCTCGGTCGCCGCACGTTTCCTCTGCCCGCCGGAGCGCTTCCTCGGCACGCACTTTGGAAACGGAAAGCTCCGTCACGCCCCGCCGGAGCGCTTCCTCGGCGCGCACTTTGGAAACGGAAAGTGCCGTCACGCGCGCCGTCATCTCCGCCAGGCGCCGCGACGCTTCTTCCTGGCCGGTCGGCAGCGTCTCTTCCGTCTCGCTCATTTGGGAAAGCGCAGCGGAGAGCGCCGCCAGTTTCGTTTCATTTTGCGCCGCCTCTTCCCGCAGTTTTTCCAGCGTCTCCGCAAAGCGAAGCACCGCCGCCTCCGCCGTCTTTTCTTCCCGCGAAAGCGCTTCCGCCCGCGCCGCGTCGGCCGCCAGCTCCGTCTGCTTTTGCTGCCACCGTTCCCGCAGCGTCGACCCCAGCTCCGAGAGCCGCGCCGCTTCCTCCTCCGCTTCCCGGCGCTTCGCCTCCCAATCGGCCAATTCTTTCTCTTTTATTTTTTGTTCCTTATATAGCGCGGCGATTTCCCGTTTCCGTCCGAAAAACGTATTTTCGCGCTTCTGCAAGGATCCCCCCGTCATCGCGCCGCCCGGCCGCAGCATCTGCCCGTCGCGCGTCACGATGTGCAGTTGAAACTGATACTTTCGCGCCAATTTCTTTCCGACGTCCAAATCCTCGACGATGAGAATCCGGCCGAAAAGCGCGCGTTTCAAATCCGAAAGCGCCGCATCCGCCGTAAACAAATCGGCCGCGATGCCCAGCACGCCCGGCTCCCTTGCCGCCTGCCGCTCCCGCTCGTCTCGGAGGCGCGGCTTCATCGCGTCCAACGGATAGAATGTCGTCCGCCCGACGCGATTTTGTTTCATCCAGCGAATGATCTCCGCCGCCGTCTCCTGCGTGTCCGTGACGATGTGCGACACCATCGCGCCCAGGATGGCTTCCGCCGCGTCCGTGTACGCTTCCGGCACGCGAATGAGGTCGCCCAAAGCGCCCCAGACGCCGTCCTGCCATGCCTCGTCGGCCCGCAGCACCGAGCGCGACGCATGCGAAAAATTCGCCTGCTCCTTTTCCGTCCGCTCCAAATATTCCCGATGCGAGACAAGCTGTGCCAGCGCCGATTTTGCGGCGTTGAAACGGGAAAGCAGCGCGAAACTTTCCTCCGCCGCTTTTTTCGCCGCTTGCGACGTCTCCGCTTCTTTGGCCGAAAGCGTTTCCGTTTCCTCTTTTTCCGCCTCGTGCTTTTTGGTCAGCTCCGCCAGCTGCGACCGACACGCTGAGAGCTGCTCTTCCGCCTGCCGCCGCGCCGCGTCCTGCTCCTGCAAAAGAGATGCCAGTCGTTCCTTTTCCGTCTCCGCAAATGACAAATCCCGCGTGTGGCGTTCGCGTAAAATTTGCCGCTCGCGCAGCGCTTCCATTTGCACGCGATATTCTTCTTCGGCTGCTTTGGCGACGCGCTCGGCTTCCTGTTTCTCCGTTTCCGCCTGCGTAAGCGCTTCCGTCGCCGCCGCCAAATTTTTCTTCGCTTCGGCAAGTTCCGCCGCCGCTTCCTCGATGTCCGCCGCCAAATCCGTCAGATTCTGCCGATTGTCGGCGAGCGTCTCCGAAAGGCGATCCACTTCTTCGCGAATGTGGGAAATTTCCGTTTCCTTTACGCGATAATCCCCGCGCAGTCGCTCCTCTTCCCGCTGCCCGTCCGCAATTTTTTCCGACAGCCGCCGATACGTGTCATCGAGACCCGTACACCGGAGCTCAATCTCCGCGCGCGCCGCTTCCAAGACGGACAATTTCGTCTCCGCCGCCGCTTTGGCATCCGCCGCCTCCGCGAGCTCCGCCTGCCGCCGCTCGATACTTTTCCGGACCGAAGCGAGCCGCTGCAGAATGTCCGTCGCTTCGAGCGCCTGCTTTTCGATTGCGAGCGTGTGGAGCGCCTTTGCTTTTTCCGCCGCTTCCTTCATCGGTGCCAGCTGCTCGGAGAGGACCGCCATCAAATCTTTCACGCGATCCATATTGTCCGACGTCCGTTTCAATTTGGACAGGCCGTCCTCTTTTTGCATCCGATAGCGACTGATGCCCGCCACTTCCTCAAAAATCTGCCGCCGCTCTTCCGGCCGCGCCGACAAAATGCGATCCACGCGATTTTGCCCGATGATGGCCAGCGACCCACGCCCCAGCCCCGTATTCGCAAAAAGTTCTTGGATGTCTCGCAGGCGACACGCTCTTTGATTGATGAAAAATTCGCTGTCCCCGTTTCGGAGCACGCGCCGCGTCACGGACACCTCCGCCGAATCCGGCGACAGCTCATGCGCCGCATTGTCCAGCACCATCGTCACCTCGGCGCCGTTTTTCGCCTTGCGCGACACCGACCCGGAGAAAATAATATCCTCCGTCCGCTGCCCGCGCAAATTGCGCACATTCTGCTCGCCCAGCACCCAACGCACCGCGTCGGAAATATTGCTCTTCCCGCAGCCGTTCGGCCCGACAATCATCGTGATGCCTTCGGGAAACACAATCTCCGTCCGATCCGCGAACGATTTGAATCCCGACAGCACCAATTTCAATAAACGCATACCCGCTCCCATATTGTCTCGGCGACACCGGCCGCCGCATTGGGGAACCACTGATTAAATCGAAGAATCTTATTTTGCGGCATAATGATGCAATACTGCGTCAAAGGGTTCCTTAAATAGGTCAACTATTTGCGTCACCCTTTTCCTTGTCTTGCATCATTATGCTTATCGCAAAATAAGATAACGATTTAATCAGCGCTTCCTTTCAAATTTCATCGATTTTCACATTTCATATTTCACGTTTCGAATTTCATTCATTATAAAGGATAGAGAAAAAAGACGCAAAAAATCCGTTTCCGAAATCCGAAATTTTTGCGCGGGCAAGATGAAAAAGAAAAATATTTTTGCTATAATAGAAAAATTCAAAACGATAAAAAGAAAGGATTTCCTATGACTGTCTCGGAAGAAATTTCGCGTCGCCGCACATTTGCCATCATCTCGCACCCGGATGCCGGCAAGACGACGCTCACGGAAAAATTGCTCCTCTACGGCGGCGCCATTCATCTCGCCGGCTCCGTCAAAGCCAGAAAGACCGCGCGCTACGCCGTCTCGGACTGGATGGAGATTGAAAAGCAGCGCGGCATCTCCGTCACGAGCTCCGTCCTGCAATTCGATTACGACGGCTGCCGCATCAATATTTTGGACACGCCGGGCCACGCCGATTTTTCGGAAGACACGTACCGCACGCTGATTGCCGTCGACAGCGCCGTCATGGTGATTGACGTCGCCAAAGGCGTGGAAGCGCAGACGAAGAAACTTTTCAAAGTCTGCTCCGACCGCGGCATCCCCATTTTCACCTTCGTGAACAAGATCGACCATTTCGGCAAGAATCCTTTCGACCTCATGGCCGAAATCGAGGACGTACTCGGCATTCGTTCCTGTCCGATGAATTGGCCCATCGGCGTCAACGGCAATTACACCGGCATTTACGACCGCGAGACGGAGACGTGCCATCTCTTCATCCGCGACACGGCGCACGGCGCGAAGAAACTGGATGTCGTTTCCGGGAAACTCACCGACGACGCGATTGCCTCTCGCCTCACAAAAGAAGAACGCCAATCGCTTCTGGACGATTTGGAACTCTTGGACGAAGCGGGCGATCCCTTCGATGCGGAGAAAGTCGCCCGAGGGGAACTCACGCCGATGTTCTTCGGCTCCGCCATGACGAATTTCGGCGTCGAGCCGTTTCTGAAAAAATTTCTGCAGCTCGCCCCGCCGCCGCAAGAACGGGCGACGCAAGAAGGCAGCCGCAGCCCGGAGGACGCCGCGTTTTCCGGTTTCATTTTCAAAATCCAGGCGAATATGGATCCCAAGCATCACGACCGCGTCGCCTTCATGCGCATCTGCTCCGGCGTTTTCGAAAAAGGACTCACGGTGCTGCATCGGCAAAGCGGCGAAATGATCAAGCTCTCCATGCCGCAGCAATTTCTCGCGACGGAGCGCACCATCGTGGAGGAAGCCTATCCGGGCGACATCATCGGCCTCTTCGACACGGGCGAGCTCGGCGTGGGCGACACGGTCTGCGACAAAAAAAATCCGTGCACGTATACGGATTTCCCTGTCTTCCCGCCGGAACTCTTCGCCCGCCTCGCTCCCGTTTCCTCCATGAAGCGGAAACAATTTCTCCGCGGCGTCGCCCAGCTCGCGCAAGAAGGCGCCATCCAGGTCTACAAAGAGCCGTACATCATGGAGTCTTTCATCATCGGCGCCGTCGGTCAGCTGCAATTTGAAGTCATGAAGTACCGCCTCGAAAACGAATACAATGTGGACGTGCGGCTCGATCCGCTCCCCTACACCACGGCGCGCTGGACGAAAGGAAACCTGCCGCCGGAGCAGCTGACCGGCGTCGACAGCGCCCTCGTCGTCCTCGACCGAAAAGACCGCCCCGTCTATCTCCTGCCAAACGCCTGGCAAGCCGGCTGGCTCGTCCAACGCAATCCGGACGTCACATTTTTAGAAACACCGCCGCTAGGCAGTTAGTAGTTAGTAGT
>CAVEYT010000038.1:0-9857 GCA_963619995.1 Acutalibacteraceae bacterium
GGCTCGTCGCGGAGTGGACGGTACAGAAAAAATTGACGCATTCCGAGCAGCTGATCCCGCATATGGATGCGCTCTTGCAAGAGGCGGGCGTTTCCAAGCAAGAAATCACGGCGGTCGCGTGCTCGGTCGGGCCCGGTTCGTTTACGGGACTTCGCATCGGGCTGGCGACGGCGAAAACGGTGGCGCATCTTTGGGGCGCGGCGCTCATCGGCGTCGATACGACGGAGGCGCTCGCGCGAAATTTTGACGGCGCGGAAACATTCGTCCTGCCGCTTTTGGATGCGCAGAGAGGAAATGTGTACGCGGCGCTTTACGGCGCTTTTGAAACATTTTATGAGGAAGCGCCGCTTTGTGTCGCGTCGATTGATGACGCCATTGCGGCGGCCGTTTCTCACGGTGGGTCCATTGTGGCGTGCGGGGAAGCGGCGGATTTGTATGAAGAGAAACTTTTGGCCGCAGGTCTTCGTGTGGCGCCGCCGCATCAGCGAATGTGCCGCGCCGGCAGTGTCGCGGCAGCGGCTTTTGCGAAACAGGCGCGCGGCGAGACGGCCGATCCGATGACACTTTCGCCGAATTATGTGCGGCGGAGCGAAGCGGAAGTTTTGTGGGAAGAAAGGCACGGAAAAGCATGAGAGTCCGCGAAGGAACGGCCTCCGATGCGCGGACGATTTACGAAATCGGCACGGAATGTTTTTCCGATGCGTGGCGAGAAGAAACGGTCGCAGCCGACATGGAGAAGCCGCACAGTCTGTATCTCGTCGCAGAGGGAGAGGACGGCATTTTGGGCTATGCGTGCCTCTGGCTCGTGGAGGATGAGCTGCAGCTGGTGAATATCGGCGTCCGCAAGGAGCAAAGAAGAAACGGCATCGCGTCCGCTTTGCTGGAGAAAACAGAGGAAGAAGCCGTTTCCAAGAAAGCGTCGCTCATCTATCTGGAAGTGCGCGTCTCCAATGTCGCGGCGCAGGAATTGTATCGGAAATTCGGTTTCAAAGTGCAAGCCATCCGAAAAGGCGTCTACAGTTTGCCGAAAGAGGATGGGTATATTATGGGGAAACGGCTTGAGCAGTTAGTAGTTAGTAGTTAGTAGTTAGCAGTTGCGGGTACGCGCTTCGCGCATTTTATAAAAATCATCGCCGTAGGCGATACCGCTTTCGTCTAATAGCTAACAGCTAGTAGCTAATAACTGTCATGCGATGTGACGAACGGTAAACGGTAAACGGATAGCGGGAAACGGATGCCGGATAAGAGGAAGGAAATTGGGATGAAAATTTTAGCGTTTGAGACCAGCTGTGACGAGACGTCTTGCGCTGTCGTGGAAGACGGGCGTCGGATTTTGTCCAATGTCATTTCGTCGCAGGTCCCCGTGCATCAAAAATTCGGCGGCGTCGTGCCGGAGATTGCGTCGCGCCACCACATTGAAGACGTGTTGCCCGTCGCGGAAAAAGCGCTGGCAGACGCGGGGATTTCTTGGCAAGAAGCGGATGCCGTTGCCGTCACCAAGGGGCCGGGACTTGTCGGCGCGCTTCTGGTCGGCGTCGCGGCAGCCAAAGCGGCGGCGTGGGCGCTGGATAAACCGCTCATCGCCGTCAATCACATGGAAGGCCACATCTTTGCCAATTTGCTGCAATATCCCGATCTGGAGCCGCCGTTTTTGTCGCTTGTCGTTTCCGGCGGGCACACGATGCTCGTCGTGATCGAAGATTACAATTCGTTCAAACTTTTGGGCGAGACGCGGGACGATGCGGCGGGCGAAGCGTTCGATAAAATTGCGCGCGTGCTGGGCTATCCCTATCCCGGCGGGCCGCACATCGATGCGCTGGCGGAGGCAGGAAATCCCGACGCGATTCCTTTCCCCGTCGGCATGGCGAAAGAACACAATTTCGATTTTTCCTTCAGCGGTCTGAAATCGGCCGTCATCAATTATTTGCACACGGCGGAGATGAAAAAAGAAACCGTTTCCAAAGAAGATGTCGCGGCCTCGTTTCAAAAAACGGTGGTGGACGTCCTTGTTTCCAAAACCATGGCGGCCATCGAGAAGACGGGACTTTCCACGGTGGCGCTGGCGGGGGGCGTCGCGGCCAATCGCGGCCTTCGCCGGGCGCTGGAGGCGGCTTGCGGGGCGCGCAGCGTCCGGCTGTGTCGGCCCGATCCGATTCTGTGCACGGACAACGGCGCTATGATCGGTTGTCGCGCGTATTATATGGCGCAAGTCGGCGATTACGCGCCGTGGACGCTCAATGCCGATCCGCGCCTTCCTTTTACGGCGGACGCCTATCATGGATAAAGAAGAACTCTATTCGCTCGCGCGGGAAAAAACGAATCTCTCCGCCGTGCAAATGCGCATTCTGGGAAATATGCAGGAAGCGTTGCAATTTGCCGCGGACATGACGCGCGAAGAAATCATCGTCCTTTCGGCGGGGAAAAATGAAGAAATGGCGGTCGTCCTCTGCACGACGGTGCCGTCTTTCACGGGAAACCGACCGTATTTTTCCGCCGGTGACGTATATTTCCTGGACGAAGTCGCGCTGGCGGAAAGCGTGCTTTTGACGGGAAAGAAAATCGTCGGGCGAAAAGAACTCGAGATTGGAAAAAATGTGGCCGTGACGGCGTATCCGATTCTGGACAACGCGGGCACGACCTTTGCGGCCGTCGCTTTCATGTCGCATTCGCAAAGGCAGCAGCAAGTGCTGATCGACACGGCGTATATGGCGCTGCAAATGCCGCTTCTGGACGAGCCATACTACACGCCGAAGATCCAAGACGGCCTTCTCATTTTGGACGCGCTGGGGCGCATCATGTATGCGAATGACGTCGCGTCCGGCCTGTGCCTCGTGATTGACAAAGAAGCGGCGGAGCAAAAAAATGTGTTGGGTCGCGTCATGGTGCATTGGCCGCTCGTGGAAACGATTATGGAAACGGGACGCCCGGCTTTCGGCGAAGAAGACGCAGGCGGGATTACGCTTTCCGCGTGGGGACTGCCGCTTTTGTTGCAAGGGAAAGTGGCGCGGACGCTCCTCATCGTGACGGACGTCACCGCCGTGCGCGAAAAAGAGCAGCAGCTTCTCGTCAAAAATTCCGTCATTAAAGAAATTCATCATCGCGTGAAAAATAATTTGAATACAATCGCGGGGATTCTTCGGATGCAGAGTCGCCGTGCGGAGAATGAGGAAACGAAGGAAGCGCTCCGCCGCGCCGTCGACCGCATTCTGGGCATTTCCCAAATTCATGAAATTTTGGCGCGGCAAAGCGGAGAGGCCGTCGATTGGCATGAATTGCTCTCGCGTCTTTGCAAATTGTCGCTCGACAGTCTCACGGCGGCCTCTCGCGTCGAGCTTATCACTGATTTGGGAGAAGAGCCGCTGGTCGTTTCCTCCGAAAAAGCCGTGACGCTCGCCATTGCCGTCAATGAACTCATTCACAATGCGCTGGATCACGGATTCGCCGGACAAAAGCACGGCACGTTGACTCTCACCGAGCGCCGGGAGGATGATGCGCTTTGCGTGACCGTCGAAAATGACGGAAATTTACTGCCGGATGATTTCGGAAATAAGCAATATGATTTGGGTCTGCAGATTGTGAAGACGCTGACGGAAATCGAGCTCAAAGGAACGTTTCAATTCGGAAACGAAGAGGATCGCGTCGTCGCGCGGATTCGCTGCCCGCTTTCGGAAATGGAAGCATCCGAATAAGAGAATGGAGAAAAAAGATGAAACCGTATCGCATTGTGATGGCGGATGACGAATCGCTCATCTGCATGGATTTGAAAGAAATGCTCGAAGAGGCCGGTCACGAAGTCGTCGGAATCGGCGGCGACGGCGTGGAAGCGCTGGATCTCGTGCGAGAGAAAAAGCCGGATCTTGTGATTTTGGATGTGCAAATGCCGCGCCTCGACGGGATTGCGGCGGCGAAAATGATCGCGCATGACAATCTCGCGCCCGTCGTCCTTTTGACGGCTTTCGGCGATGAAGATATGATCGAGCGCGCCAAAAATTCTTTCGTTTTCGGCTACGTCATGAAACCGGTCTCCGAGCGCGTCCTGTTTCCCGCGATTGAAATGGCCGTCGGGCAATTTGCGCACAAAAAAGAAATCGTGACGCACGCCCGCGAAGTGGAGAAAGAACTCGCCGGACGGAAAATCATCGACCGTGCGAAGAGTCTGCTCATGAGCTACTACGGCATCAGCGAAGAAGAAGCGCACCGAAAAATGCAACTCACCAGCATGAAGCGCGGCCTCCCCGTTTCCGAAGTCGCGCAAAAAATCATCAAAGAAATCATGGCGAGGAAAAATAAAGAGGAGTGAATCCGTTTCCCGTTGTCCGTGGACCGTGAACCGGGCGTGAGCAGCTTTGTTTGCCATGTGAGGTGACGAACGGTCAACGGTCGGCGGAAAGGCTTGTGCGGAAAAAATCTGTACAATTTTGGAGAGTCGTGATACAATAAGGTCACAGCGAAATGTGTACATCTTACACAACGAACCCCCCGCAGACGTCTCGAGGTACTGCGGGGGGTTCTGCTGTTTAGAGTCCGGCGCGACTATTGCAACCATTCATCGATTCGGGAGATCAAATTTTTGACCAGATAGTGGGCAGCTATCTTTGAACCGATGAAGCCCAACCAGCGAAGAAAAGTATACATCTTACACACCTCCTTTCCGTTGCAGGATTGGAGGGGTTGCAACGGTTTCATTATACACGAAAAAAGAAATTTCGGCATTTGGATGAGATAGGCATCGCGAGGTGACGAACGGTCAACGGAAAACGGTAAACGGACATGAAACGGTCGGAGCAAGAGCTTCGGCCTTTTTTCGTGCCGCTGTATGGTATAATGCAACGTATGAGAGAAATATTTTCCAAAAGCTTTTGAAAATTTTCGCGAGACGGGAGGGGCGCGCTTGGACGAGAGCGAAGAATATACGGTGGCGCTGCCCGTTTACGAAGGGCCGATGGATTTGCTTTTGCATTTGGTGACGAAGCATCGGATTGACATTCATGACATCCCGATTCACGAGATTACGGATCAATATTTGGCGTATTTGGAGCGGGCGCGGCGTTTCGATTTGCCGCTGGCAAGTTCGTTCTTTTCGATGGCGGCGACGCTGCTCTGGATCAAGTCGCGCATGCTGCTTCCGCGTCATACGGACGAGGCGGAGGACGAGGAGGAAGATCCGCGCGTGGAATTGGCGCGGTCGCTGGAAGATTTCAAAAAGATGAAAGAGCTTCGCGAAGAAGTGGAAACGCTGCTCGCGGAGGAGGCGCCGTATCGCAGGCGGGAAGGCGGCGTGGTGCGGACGTCCGGATTTGCGGGGACGATTCCGGTGGCGCGGATGATGGCGGCGTTGTCTTCACTTTTCGAGGAGCGGGCGGCGGAAGTGCCGCGGGTCATGGAAACGGAGGAAGTTTCCTTTTCAGATAAAACGGAAGCGCTTCGGGATTTTTTGGCCGCGCGGACATGGCGCTCGCTGCGCGATTATTTTTTGTGTCAGCATTCGCGGCTCTCGTTGGCCGTTTCCTTGGTGGCGCTTTTGGAGCTCATCCGGACGGGCGAGGTGGAAATGCGAGACGCGGCGGGAGGGCTCACGATTCGATTGGGAAACGCGTGATTCGGAGCGTTTCTTGAAATAGTTTCATCAAAAGGAGGCGGCATGGAGGCCGGGAAACGTCTGGCAGCTTTGCTGGAAGCTTTTTTGTTTATACAGGGCGAGCCCGTCAAAATGGCGGAACTTTTGCGCGTGACGGGAGAAAGCGAGGCGCGCGTGCGGGAAGCGCTGGATTTCCTTTCGGCGCGATACGCCGGGGAGGATGTCGGCATTTGCCTCCGGGAGACGGGCGCGGGGATTTCGCTGGCGACGAAGCAGGAATACGATGCGTGGCTTTCCGTTTCGTGCGGGAAAGAAGGGACGCTGTCGACGGCGGCGGTGGAGACGCTTGCGGTGGTGGCGGCGAAAGAACCCGTGACGCGCGCGGAGATTGAGCGCATTCGCGGGGTCTCGGCGGGACGAATTTTGGCCTCGCTCATGGAAAAAGATTTGGTAGAGGAGCGCGGGCGCGAGGAAACGCTGGGACGGCCGATTCTCTACGGGACGACGAAACGTTTTTTGGCGGCGACCGGCCTTTCGGACGTGAAAGAATTGCAGGAGAAATGGGCCAAACGGATGACGGAAGGGGATTTATTTTGAAAGAGCGTTTGCAGAAAATTTTAAGCCGGGCTGGCGTGGCGTCGCGTCGGAAAGCAGAGGAGATGATTGCGGCGGGACGCGTCTCGGTGAATGGGAAAGTCGTCCGCACGCCGGGGACGGAAGCGGATATCCGTCGGGATCGCATCGAAGCGGACGGCGTGGCGATTCGCCCGGAGCCGCTGCGGTATTTCCTTTTTTACAAACCGGATCGCACGATCACATCGGTCTCGGATCCGGCGGGGCGGCGCACGGTGCTGGATTTCTTTCCGCGCGTGCGGGAGCGAATTTTTCCCGTCGGGCGGCTGGATTATCATACGGAAGGATTGCTTATTCTTACGAATGACGGGAAATTGGATTACATTTTGACGCATCCGTCCAAGGGCGTGCCGAAGGTGTACGAAGTGACGGTGCGCGGAAAATTTTCGGACACATTGGCGCAGAAAATGGCTAAGGGCGTGCAACTTTCGGACGGCCGGACGGCGCCTTGTGAGATCGAAGTCTTGGAATACGACGCGCCGCGCAATCGGACGCAGGTGCGCATGACGCTTCGGGAAGGGAAAAATCGGGAAATCCGTCGGATGATGGAGGCGTTTCATTTTCCCGTGTTTGCTTTGAAGCGGGTGAAATATTCATTTTTGACGCCGGACGGGCTCACGAAGGGCGCGTATCGGTCGTTGTCGCGGGAAGAAGTTGGGAAACTCTATGCGCTCTACGAATAATGTCATCGTAATTGGCGCCGGCGTCGCGGGTCTCATGGCGGCGATTCGGGCGGCGGAATGCGGCGCATATGTCACGCTTTTGGAGAAAATGGATCGCGTCGGGCTCAAAATGGGCATCACGGGGAAAGGTCGCTGCAATTTGACAAACGCGGCACCGATGGCCGATTTCATTGAAAAAACGCCGGGAAACGGGCGGTTTCTTTACAGCGCGTATCAAAAATTTTCCAATCAAGATTTGCTGGCGCTCTTGGGCTCGTGGGGATTGGAAACGATTGTCGAGCGCGGCGGACGCGTGTTTCCGAAAAGCGAAGACGCGCAGGAAGTCCGGCGGCTTTTCATGAAAAAATTATCGGCGTCGGGCGTCGATTTGCATTTGGAAGAGCCGGCGTTGTCTGTCACACAAGCGGACGGACGCGTGACGGGGGTCCGGACGGCGCACAAGACGTATCCGGCCGATGCGGTCATTGTGACGACGGGCGGCGCGTCGTATCCGAGGACGGGCTCGACGGGCGACGGCTATCGCATCGCGGCGGTGCTCGGGCATACGATTCGGACGATTCGCCCCGCGCTCATTCCGTTTGTCTGTAAGGAAACGTATTGCAAAGAATTGCAGGGGCTTTCGCTCAAAAATGTGACGCTCACCGTCACAGCGGGTGGGCGGCGCAAAGCCTCGCAAATGGGCGAGATGATTTTCACGCATTTCGGCGTGTCGGGTCCCATCGTGCTCATGCTTTCCGACGCCGTTTCCCTTTGGCTTTCGCAGGGGCACGCGGTCACGGGGGAAATCAATTTGAAACCGGCGCTGTCGGAGGAAACATTGGACGCGCGGATTTTGCGAGATTTGGAAACGCATCACGGCAAGCAGATGAAAAATGCGCTGGTCGATTTATTGCCGCAGCGGCTGATCGGCGTGATATTGCGGCTTTCGGACATTCCCGAAGACATGCCGGCGGCGTCGCTCACGAAGCATTTGCGGACGAATTTGCGCTACAGCCTGCAACATATGCCGCTCACGATTGCGGCGACGCGCCCGATCGAAGAGGCCATTGTGACGGCGGGCGGCGTGTCCGTGAAGGAAGTGGAGGCCGCGACGATGGCATCCAAATTGATACGGGGGCTGTATTTCGCAGGCGAAGTGTTGGACATTCACGCGTACACCGGCGGTTATAATTTGCAAGCCGCCTTCTCGACGGGATTTGTCGCCGGGACGTCGGCGGCGGGAGGGACATTTTGATGAAACGCTTATCGATTGCCATTGACGGCCCGGCCGGCGCGGGGAAAAGCAGCGTCGCCAAGATTTTGGCCAAAGAAATGGGATATACGTATCTCGATACCGGCGCGATGTATCGGGCGCTGACCTATGAAGCGTTGCGGCGCGGCCTTTCGGAACCGGCGGCGATTGTCCGCATGGCGGAGGCCGTTTCCATGCGCGTATTGCCCGGAGAAGACACGATGCGCGTTTTCCTGGGTGATGAAGAAGTGACGCAGCATCTGCGGACACCGGAGGTTTCAGCGGCCGTTTCCGCCGTTTCCGCCATTCCGGAGATTCGTACGCTTATGGTGGATTTGCAGCGAAAATTATCGGAGGCGGGCGGCACCGTGCTCGACGGGCGCGATATCGGCACCGTCGTGTTGCCCCATGCGGACGTGAAAATATTTTTGACGGCCTCGCCGCACGTGCGGGCTCTTCGTCGTTTTGCGGAAATGAAAGAAAAAAATCCGTCAATCACGGTGGACGAGATCGAGGCGGATATCCGGGCGCGGGACGAAAAAGACAGCACGCGCGCCACCTCGCCGCTTCGCCCGGCCGAGGATGCCATTCACTTGGACAACAGCGATTGGACGCTCGCGGAGACGGCCGAGGCCATCCGCGACATTTGCCGAAACAAGATGGGAGACTGACCATGCTGCGATCCTGTATCTATGCATTTTTGCGCGTCACGATGGGATTTTATTTCTTTACACTGAAAGGGCTCCGCTTTGAGGGTGTCGAAAATATTCCGAAAGAAGGCGCAATCATCGTCGCACCGAATCACAAGAGCAATTTCGATCCGCCGCTGATTGGTATTTGCTCGCCGCGCATCATTCATTACATGGCGAAGGAAGAACTTTTCGAGAAACCGATTCTGGCGCCGATTCTTCGTTTCTTTGGAACATTCCCCGTTAAGCGTGGGAGCATCGATAGAAAAGCCATTCGACAAGCAATGAATGAAATTAAAAGCGGAGAACCCCTCGGCATTTTTCCGGAAGGGACGCGCGTCCGCGGAAACAAAATCGGTCGCTTCCACGACGGAATGGCCAGCATCGCCCTCATGACGGGGACGTCTATTTTGCCGGTCGCCGTGATCGGTTCGGAGACATTCCCAAAGAAAAAAGGACCGCTCGCAGTGATTTTCGGGAAACCGATTCCCGTCACAAGGCAGAAAACCTCGCCGGAAGCCATCGCCGAACTCAACGAAAAAGTCCGCGCGGCGCTTGTTTCCATGCGGGAAGAATACTACAAGAAATGCGGGTATCAGCCGGAAAAGCAGAATTGAGAATTGAGTGAAGAGAATTGAGCGCAGGAGTCGCCTCCGGCGACAATTAATAAAATGCGGCCGGAGGCCGCCACCGATTAGCCTTCTTCTGGAAGAAGGTGGCGCGAAGCGCCGGATGATGGTTCCTCTATGTGATGAAAAAGTTTTCTTGCGAAGCGCATACCGATTAGCATTCCTTTGAAGGAAGGTGGGACGGTACGATTCTTCTCGCAAACGAGCGAAGCGATGTTTGCACTTTACTCTCTCTATGTTCGTCAATCGTAGGAAGCACAAAGGTCCGCGCCTCGAAGCGCGGCCCTTGTTGATGGCGGCCTTTTATAATTTATAGGCCGCTGTTTCCGATTTGTTTTTTCATTGAGCCGCAGAGCCCGGCGCAAGGAGGCCCGCCTGTGCAAAATTCGCCGGTGCCGCGACCCTGAAGGAGCG
>CAVEYT010000039.1:0-9534 GCA_963619995.1 Acutalibacteraceae bacterium
GCGCATCCGCTTTTCCTCATCTCTATCAGCAGAAAAATATTTTGGACAAATGCCGCAAAAGAAAAGAAGAACCCCAATTAGGCTCCTCATCTCTCATCTCTATCTTGCGTCCGGCAAAAAAACTAAATCGCCGTCTGATCGTCTGATGTCTGACGTCTCGAGCACTATGAGACGCAAAAAAACTAACGGCTAACAGCTAACAGCTAATAACTATCTCGGGCGTGACGCAAAAAGCCGAGCACGCGCTCCCGGCTCCCGGCTCGCTGTCAACGGTTCACGGAAAACGGAACGCGGAGAAAATCTTCTGCGTTTTTTTATTGCGAAAATGGGGCGCGTGTGGGCGGGGCGTGTGGTATAATAAACTTGTATGTTTTGAATTTCTGTTTATCTGTTTATAAGAAAAGAAATGATTTTTCGGAGGCGAATTGCGGGAGAAATCGGTCGAGATCGGCATTTCCTGTCGGCAGCGGGATGAGGCGGGCGAGGAGATTTGCCTGTCTTATGTCGTGCGCGGGCGATATGGTTTGCGCGGCGGCGCGGCGTTTTTGACGTATGAGGAGCCGGAGGATTCCGGGCTTTCGGGGACGCGGACGACGCTTTTCTTCTCGGACGGCGCGGTGCGGCTCGTGCGGACGGGCGCGGTGTCGATGCGGCTTTTGCTTAGGCCGGGCGATGCGTGTGACGGATTGTACCGGACGGAGGTCGGGACGATGGTTTTGCGCGCGCGGACGAAGGAATTGGAAAACGAGCTGGCCGGCGGCGCGGGGCGTCTTCGGATGTTGTATACGATGGAGGCCGAGGGGCTTTTCTGTCACGAGAATGAGCTGGAGATTGAAGTTTCGGAGGTTGCGGGGGTTCATGGACATTAAGGAAGAGTTGCAAAATGTGATCGAGGAGGCGCGGCGGGCCGCGGTCGCAGCGGGGACATTGCCGGAGGGCGAGTACCCGGCGCCGCAGCGGCTGGAGGTGCCGCCGAAGAAGGAGTTTGGGGATTTTTCGTCGAATGCGGCGATGCAATGGGCGAAGGTGGCGCACAAAGCGCCGCGGCAGATTGCGGAGATTTTGACGGCGGAAATCACCTCACCCCTCGTTTCCAAAATGGAGATCGCGGGCGCCGGTTTCATCAATTTTTATCTGACGAAGGAAACGGTGTACGCGGAGCTTGAAAAAATTTTGGCGGCGGGCGCGTCGTACGGGGATTTGCCCAAGCGTCCGGAGGACACGGTGCTGGTGGAGTATGTGTCGGCGAATCCGACGGGGAAGCTCCACATCGGGCACGCGCGCGGGGCGGCTTACGGGGACTCGATGGTGCGGCTGTATCGCGCGGCGGGGTACAATGTCGCGTCCGAGTACTACATCAATGACGCGGGGAGCCAGATTTTGCACTTGGCGGAGTCGGTGAATGCGCGGTATTTGCAGCTTTTGGGACGCGATGCCGAGGTGCCGGACGATGGATACCACGGCGCGGATATCGTGGAAACGGCGCAGCATATCGTGGATCGGGACGGCGACAAGTATCTTTCCATGACGGAGTCGGAGCGCATCGAGGCTTTCAAGGATGTGGCGCTTTCGGAGAAACTCGCCGGTCTCAAAAAGGATTTGGAAGATTTCGGCGTGACATTCGACCGCTGGTTCAGCGAGCGGACGCTGTATCCGGAGAAGGTGGATGAGGCGCTCGATGTCTTGAAAAAAGACGGGAAACTTTACGAAGAGGGCGGCGCTTGGTGGCTCAAAACGACGGAAAACGGCGACGACAAAGACCGCGTCGTAATCCGGGCGAATGGGGAGCCGACGTATTTCTGTTCGGATATCGCGTATGCGAAGGATAAATTTGAGCGCGGTTTCAAGACGCTGGTGGATATCTGGGGCGCGGATCACCACGGATACATCGTGCGGCTCAAGACGGCGATGAAATTTTTGGGCTACCATCCCGATGATTTCAAGGTGGATTTGCTCCAGATGGTGACGCTTCTTCGCGGCGGCGAGGCGGTGAAAATGTCGAAACGGACGGGGCAGGCGGTGACTTTGGCCGAGCTTTTGGAGGAAGTCGGGCGCGATGCGGCGCGGTATTTCTTCACATCGCGGACGCTGGACAGCCAGATGGAATTTGATATCGATCTCGCGAAGAAGGAATCGTCGGAAAATCCGGTGTATTACATCCAATACGCGAATGCCCGCATCGTGAGTCTCCTTTCGCAAGCGCGGGAGGCGGGCGTTTCCTGGAAGGGAATTGAGGAAACGGATTTCACGCAGCTTTCCGAGGAATGCGAGCTGGATCTCATCAAGAAGATGGAGGGGTATCACGAGCTCATCCGCCAGGCGGCCAAGGAGCGCGCGCCGCATCGGATTGCGCGGTACGCGTATGAGCTTTCGGGGCTGTTCCACCGTTTCTATCGGGAATGCCGGATTTTGGGCGAGGCCGATGCGACGATTCAGGCGCGGCTGGCTTTGATTTTGGCGGTACAATCGGTCTTGGTGCATGCGATGACGATTTTGGGCGTGTCGGCGCCGGAGCATATGTGAGGAGGCTTTTATGAGCAAGTACATTTTCGTGACGGGCGGTGTGGTTTCTTCTCTGGGGAAAGGCATTACGGCGGCTTCCTTGGGGCGTCTTTTGAAGAATCGCGGCTACAAGGTGACGATCCAGAAATTCGATCCCTACATCAATATCGATCCCGGCACGATGAGCCCGTATCAGCACGGCGAAGTCTTTGTGACGGACGACGGCGCGGAAACAGATCTCGATCTGGGGCATTACGAACGTTTCATCGATATGAATCTGTCGAAGGCGTCGAATGTGACGACGGGGAAAATTTACCAGGCGGTCATCAATAAGGAACGCAAGGGCGAGTACCTGGGCTCGACGATTCAGGTCATCCCGCATATTACAAATGAAATCAAAAATCGGGTGCTGCGCGTGGGGCGCGAGGACAATGCGGATATCGTGATCACGGAAATCGGCGGCACGGTGGGCGATATCGAGTCGCAGCCGTTTCTGGAAGCCATCCGCCAGGTGCGCAAAGATGTGCCGAACAAAAACGACGTGCTCTACGTCCATGTGACGCTCATCCCCTATATTTCGGCGGCGGGCGAGCTCAAGACGAAGCCGACGCAGCACAGTGTGAAGGAGCTGCGCGGGATCGGCATTCAGCCGGACATCATCGTGTGCCGGACGGAAAAGGAAATTTCCGATGATATGAAAAAGAAAATCGCCCTCTTCTGCGACGTGGATCCGGAAGCGGTGATTTCGAATATGACCTGCCGCTCGATTTACGAAGTGCCGCTCCTGTTGCAGGAAGAAGGTCTCGACCGCATTGCGCTGGAGAAACTGGGACTCGAAGACCGTCCGTGCGATATGACGGAATGGAAGGAAATGGTCGGCAAAATCCTCGGTGCGGAGAAATCGGTGGAAGTGGCGCTCGTCGGGAAATACGTCGAGCTCCACGATGCGTATCTCTCCGTCGCGGAGGCGCTTTCGCATGCCGGTTTCGCTTTCGGGACGAATATCAAGATCCGCTGGGTGAATTCGGAGGAGCTCGAAGACCATTTGGAAACGCTGCCGGAGGCGCTCGCGGGCGTGTCCGGGATCGTCGTGCCGGGCGGTTTCGGCGTGCGCGGGACGGAAGGGAAAATCGCGGCGATTCGCTATGCGCGTGAGAACAAAATCCCGTTCTTGGGGCTGTGCCTGGGGATGCAATGCGCCGTGATCGAATTTGCGCGCGATGTCTGCGGGATGGAAGGCGCCGACTCGAGCGAATTTTCGCCGGAAGGTCGCTATCCCGTCATCGATCTCATGCCCGATCAGGAAGATGTGACGGACAAGGGCGGCACGATGCGCCTCGGCATCTATCCCTGCAAGTTGGCAGCGGGGACGACGGCACGGAAACTGTACGGAAACGAAGAAATCGTCTACGAACGTCATCGTCATCGCTATGAGGTGAGCAACGAATTTCGGCAGGACATGGCGGACAAGGGCCTCATCATTTCCGGCACGAGCCCGGACGGACGCCTGGTGGAAATGATCGAGCTCGCCGATCACCCCTTCTTCGTCGCGACGCAGGCGCATCCGGAATTCAAGTCCCGCCCGACGCGCCCGCATCCGCTGTTTAGGGGGTTTGTGGAAGCGGCGATTATGAAAAGCAGGGAATAGTTAGCAGTTAGTAGTTAGCAGTTAGCAGTGTGGGTGACACATAGAGGTCGAGACGTCAGATGGTCAGACGTCAGACGTCAGACTGACACATAGAGGTGCTTTCCGTAGACCGTGAACCGTGAACCGGGCGTGAGCAGCTTTGGGATTCAGGCGCAAGATAGTTGTTAGTTGCTAGCTGTTAGCTATTAGATGAAAGAGGTATCGCCTACGGCGATGATTTTTATAAAAACGCGCGAAGCGCTTCCGATTAAAACTAATAGCTAGAAACTAAAAGCTAACAACTATCTTGCGATGTGAGAGATGGTAAACGGATAGCGATACATATGTGGCAAGACGCCGTGAAGGTTATTTGGAAAGAGGGAATACTATGAAAAAAATCAATAAAATAATCGGTGCGGCCGTTTTGGCGTTGGGGATTGGATTTTCTGTGGGGGGCGCGGCGGAAGCGGCGGGGCCTCTCATTTCGGCGTTGCCGCCCGTGGTGTCGTCGACGTCTTCGAATATTCGGGGACGGGTGCTGGGCGATTTTGTCATTGACCTTCCGACTTTGACGAAGGTGGATGAAAAAGCGGGGTTGGCAGCGGATGCGAGGCAGTACGGGAAGATCGGCTGCACGACGGCGGTGAAACGGATTCCGTCCGGCGACACATTGGTCGCGCATTCCATGGATTCTTTCTATAGCATGCGGCCGGGGTATATTTTGCGTACGGCGGTGCCGGGGCATTTGAAGACGATAGGGCTGGCGTACAATCCGTATGTCGGTCCGGATTTTGCGAAAGTCGCGCGGGACGGGATTTCCGAAAAAGAATTGTGGCCGCTCCTCTTTGCGACGACGGATATTTTGAATGAAAGAGGACTCTACGTCGAATTTAATATGCGGCCCGGCGAGCCGGAATATTTCGGCATCAAAAAATCGCGCGGGACGAAACCCGGTGCATCGGCGAGCATGTCGATGCTGGCGCTCGTGCGCTATCTCGGCGAGAGGGCCGGGAGCGTGGCGGAAGCCGTTTCCTTGGCGCAGACCATCGACGTCCACGGCCTTTCGGACGGACGCATCGATTGGACGGGGGCGCTGACAATCGCGGATGCGACGGGGCGTCATGGCGTCTTGGAGCTCGTCGACAATCGCCTCATCTGGAATGAGGGCGAATCGGTGCAGGCGAATTATGTCGTGAGTCCGGCCTATAAAGATCGCGCCCTTTACGGGACGGGGCACGGCCGCGTCGAGGTCATGCAAAAAGGCCTTGCCGCCGTGGCGAGCGAAGCGCAAATGGAATCCCTGCTTCGAAAGGTCCGCTTTTCGCAAATCACGAGCCCGTATACTTGCCCCTTTGACGTGCGCGACGAATTTACGGGCGATGACAGCCCGGGACTACAGACATTCGGCATGACGATGCGGGAAGCGCTGGCGGAGGAGAATCGCGACTACATGGGGAAACTGGCGAATCAGTATGCCCATGTCGTCGGTTCGCAGCCCTTGGTGCAGCTCAAGCGTGAAGGCGTGCAGTGGCAGTCGGTCTTCCAAGTCGTGGCGAATTGCAATAAGCGGACGATGGAGGTCATGTTCTTCGAAAATCCGCAGACGACGTATAAGTTCGCGGTCGGAAGGTAAGGGGCGCTCCGCTTTGGTTCTCAGGCGCAAGATAGTTATTAGTTGTTAGCTGTTAGCTGTTAGTTTTTTGGCGTCTCATGGAGATGCCGGCCGTTTTCCGTAGACCGTGGACCGTGAACCGTGAACCGTGCGTGAGTAGCTTCGGATTTCATTGAGATGTGACGAATGGATAACGGCGGGCGGCTTTAGCTCTCAGGCGCGAGATAGTTATTAGCTTTTAGCTACGAGCTGTTAGTTTGAAGCGGAAGCGCTTCGCGCGATTTTATAAAAATCATCGCCGTAGGCGATACCTCTTTCATCTAATAGCTAACAGCTAGAAGCTAATAGCTATCTTGCTATGTGACAGACGGTAAACGGTAAACGGTTAACGGACAACGGATAAGAGATGTGACCGGCTGCGCTCGGTGCGACTCTTTCTCAATTGTGGTATAATAACTGTGTTTGCTTGGTCTGCATCACTTCGGGCCGAGATTTTGAAACAGTAAAAGTAGAAAAGGAGTATTTGATATGAAGAAAATGAATGTACTTTTGAGTGCGGCGATCTTGGCGGCCGGGATCGGATTCGGCACGGTAGCTTATGCGGAGGAGCCGGCGCAGGTTTTGGCCGCAGCCGGAGTTTCCGCCGTTTCCCAAAATGCCGCCGAGACCATCAAGGGGAAAGTGGTCGGGAAGCAGGTGATCGAGCTTCCGACATTTACCGAAGTCGATTATGAAAAAGGGCTGGCTTTGGATGAGTCGCTTTTCGACCATTACGGCTGCTCGGCTGTCGTGAAAAAATTGGCAAACGGCGATACGATTGTCGGGCGTTCCATGGATTTGTATTACAGCCATAGACCGGCGTACATTGTCCGCACGGCGGTGCCGGGATATCTGAAGACGGTGGGGCTGGCGTACAATCCTTTCGTCGGGAAAACTTTTGACGTCGTGGAAAAAGAGGGACTGACGGCCGAAGATACCCTTCCGGTTCTCTTTTTTACGACGGATATCATGAATGAAAAAGGATTGTATATCGAAGGAAACATGCGTCCGGGACAGCCGAAAGAAGCCGGTTTTGCCGATTCGTCCGGTACGAATCCGGGTGCGGAATGGCGGATGTCTCTCGTGGGACTGATTCGTTTCCTCGGCGAACGCGCCGGCTCCGTCGAAGAAGCGGTGGCTCTGGCCAATACGGTCGATGTGTATGGCATTAAAAATGATAAACTCAATTGGACGGGCGCTCTCTATATGGCCGATGCGTCGGGGCATCACGGCGTCTTGGAGCTCGTCGATAATAAATTGTCCTGGTGCGACGGGGAACCGGCCCAGACGAATTTCTTCCTCACGCCCGAATACAATAAAAAAGCGGTGTACGGCAGCGGCGTCGGTCGTTATGCGCGCCTGATGGAAGGCATCGACGCGGTGAAGACCGAAGACGACATGATGAATCTGATCAACAAAGTCAGCTACTCGCAGCTCATCATGAAGGATGAATGGACATTCGATCCGCGCAGTGATTACACGACGGATGTCGAGGATCCGGCGCTCGCGCAATTTGGCGGCAAATTGACCCTCAAAGACGCCATTGATGAGAAAAATCGCGAAGTCCTGTATGAAATGATTCGCGAACTCGGCAGAGCCGAACGCGTCAAATCCATCGATCAGCTCAAAGACGAAGGGACCCAGTGGCTGTCCGTCTTCCAGCTCGTCGCGAATTGCAATCGCAAAAATATGCACGTGATGTTCTTTGAAGATCCGGAAACGATTCAGGATGTCACGCTGTAAGACATGAAAAGAAACGGAATTTCGTTTCCCATATTTTTACAAAAGGAGATTATTTTCATGAAGAAATGGCAAGCATTGCTCAGCGCGGCCGTCTTGGCGGCGGGAATCGGCCTCGGCGGGATTTCGCAGGCGGCGGAAACGGCGGCACCGGCAGCGGCGGCACCGACAGCGGTCACGGTGGAAAACGGCGAAGAGAGAATCGTGGGCAAAGTCCTCGGAAAGCAGGTCATCGAGCTTCCGGTTTTCACGGATATCGATTACAAAGCGGGCCTGGCGCTTGATGCGGAGCACTTCGGCAAATACGGCTGCTCGGCCGTCGCGAAAGTCCTCCCGAACGGCGACATGGTCGTCGGCCGCTCCATGGACCTCAATGTGACGAATAAACCGGCGTACATCATCCGCACGGCGGTCCCCGGTTTCCTCAAGACGGTGGGGCTGGCGTACAATCCGTTCGGCGGGCCCGATTTTGACGAAGCCAAAGAAATCGGCATCAAAAAAATCGATACATTGCCGCTTCTCTTCTTCACGATTGATATCATGAATGAAAAGGGCGTGTACATCGAAGGCAATATGAGAAATGCGGAAAATGAGGAGCTCACCGGCCTCAAGGAATGCTTCAGCACGAATCCGGGCGCGGAATACCGCATGTCGCCGGGCGCGCTCATTCGTTTCCTCGGCGAACGCGCAGGCTCCGTGGAAGAAGCGGTGGCTCTCGCCAAGACGGTCGACGTCCACAGCCTGAAATCCGGCACGCTCGATTGGAATGCCGGCATCTACATCGCCGACGCCACCGGGAAATACGGCATTTTGGAACTCGTCGACAACCAGCTCGTCTGGCTTCCCGGCGAACCGCTGCAGTCGAATTTCTTCCTCTCCCGCGGCAATCGCGATCGCGCCCTCTACGGTGCGGGCTTCGGCCGCTATGAGACGCTCAAAGCCGGGCGCGATGCCGTGCAGACGGAAGCCGATATGATGAAACTGATTTCCCTCGTGCGCTTCTCGCAGTCGCTCGATCCGGCCACCTGCCCCTTTGATGTGCGCACGGAATACACCGGCGAACACGTCCCGGGCATCGGCGCGGACGGTGAAAAAATGACCGTCGACCAGGCGCTCGACGAAAAGAATCGTCCGATTCTGGAAGCGGCAATCAAAAAAGCCACGGCGGCCGAAAGAGCCAAAGGCTTGGAAACGCTCAAGAAAGAGGGCCAGCTTTGGTACTCCATCTGGCAGGTCGTCGCCAACTGCAACCGCCAGAGCATTCACGCGATGTTCTTCGAAGACCCGACGCTCGTCTTTGATGTGACGGTGGAAAAATAAGAAACAGAAAAAAATCCGCATCTCTTTGCGTAAGGGATGCGGATTTTTTGTGTGCGTTTGGTGATGGGCTTTTTGTGTCAGACGCAAGATAGTTATTAGCTGTTAGCTGCCAGCTGTTAGTTTTTTGGCTTCTCATGGAGATTGAGACGTCAGACATCAGACGGTCAGACGTCAGACTTTAGCGGTGTCGCCGCCGGCGACGAATATTAAAATGCGGCGAAGCCGCTACCGCTTAGCCTTCTTCTGGAGGCGACCTTCCGGTGGACGGTCGCCAGTGCCTCGAAGGGGCGGATGATGGTCTCTCTATGTGGAAGTAAAGTTTTCAGAAAAAGCCGCCACTTGCTAGTCTTCTTTCAAAAGAAGGCTAATCCGAAACGCGCTTCGCGCGATTTTATAAAATGTCGCCGTAGACGACATCGCTCATCGCTGAGCGAAGCGATAGCGATGCATTATTACTTTATCTCTATGTTTGTATATCATAGAGCGCACAAAGGTCCGCGCCTCGAAGCGCGGCCCTGGTCAATGGCGGCCTTAAAACCAGAATTGAGAATTGAGGAGCATGACTGATTCCTTTTTTCATTTTGTGGCATTTGCGATTCTTACTTTTGCAAGAAAGAATTGAGGAAGCGGTGCGCTTCGCGCAATTTAATAATCGTCGCGAAGCGACACCTGTGCTCAATTCTCAATTCTCAAA
>CAVEYT010000040.1:0-9510 GCA_963619995.1 Acutalibacteraceae bacterium
ATGGAGGTCGAGACGTCAGACGTAAAAAGTTAGTAGTGAGTAGTGAGCAGTGAGCAGTGCAGGTGTCGCTTCGCGACATTTTATAAATGCGGCCGGAGGCCGCTACAGGTTAGCCTTTTTCTTGAAGAAGGTGGCGGATGACCGGAGGATGGACGGCACTATGTGAGAGAAAAGCAAAGCAAAGGCCGCCACATATTCTTTTGAAAATGATTTTTCATAATCCGATAAATTGTTCTGTAAGTCGCTGAGAATACAAATTCGACAATTTGGGGGCAACTCGATATAATAAAAAGCGTGAAATAACGCGAAATAAAAATGCGATACCGGAAGAATCCAACATTTCTATGACATCGATATATTCGACCGCTTTCAGCGGCTGGATATCTCCTATGACAAGAAGCGATTTGAAAATCTCAAAGAGGGAATCGTCGAAAGAGTTGCCGAAGGAGCGGTTGAGGAGCGAGAGGAAGACGATGCAAACAACAGGACGGGAACAGATTGGGATGCGGAAGCCGTCGCAGGGAGTAAAAGATGATTATGATGAATAGTTGGTCAGGCTTTTCCAATCATTGGTTTGATGTGGTGAACGGCTGGGTGGATTGCCTGTATCATGGGTTGGGCATTCAGAGAAATATATATATTCGTCAGGGTGATTGGGATGTCCTTGCGGATGAATTGTGTTTTTTGTTCGTCGTGCTTACCATTCTTTTGATGTTTTTGGGGACCATATGGCGATTTATCAAAGAAAGGCATTATCCGTTTTGGTACCGAATGTTTGATTATTTAGGATGCTTTTTCCTCTTTATCTTGCCGTTTTTGGGTGTAGAAACTGAAGAGGTGCTTAAAGAGTCGTTTAAAATTTATGATGCAATGCCGGGATTACTATTGTTGCCTATCGGGATGGGAATTTTTTGCTTTGGAATCGCAGCAAAGTTGTTTCCGGAAAACGGTGATCCCCGATACGATAGGAGAAAAGATTGGAAAATGCTTGTTGGAATTGGCATTTATTTTATAGGGTTCTCGATACTATTGCTGTTTGACTGCGTTTCTAAATAGGTTTCTTTATTTTTGTATAAAAAACTGCTCACCTTGGCGTCGTGGATTGCGAAGAGAAAAAATGAGATGAATCATTTGGTTTTTGGATTATCTGTTTTTGTGAAATACGAAAACATTTCCAGGGAAAAGAAAAAATGGCTGAAATAGTATATAAGACGAGGGGCTGACGGGGAATGGATCAGTTTGTTTCTGATGTAAGAGTATTGATTTTTGTTTTTGGGATATTTTGGTTTATCAGATGTGGAATAAAAGAGTACCAAAAAGTCAGGCAAAAACCGAATCCCGGAATTTTTATCTTTTATGCTTTGGCGATATTTTTTTTTGAAGTGGAGCTTGTGTTGCTGCTCGCTTGTTTATGCAGTGATTATTTAATCCGTGCCAACATATTGTGCAGTAATTTTTCTGATTATACATATGATATTTGCATTTGCGCAGTACTGTGTATGGCTTTGTCGGGTTTTTGTCTTTCCGGATATGTTTTTACCGATGCCGCTTTGAATGGAGATGTATCAAAGGAGGAGAAGCGTAAGGGGAAAATGTATTTTTTCTGTGGGTTATATTTTGTAGTTGTTGTTATCGTGACTTTGGTAAAATGGGACTGATAAAAAAGCAGAAATATCTGGTGATGTATTGGTATTGAAATTCAAATAAAATCAGCGAGATGAATTTTTGGTCTCGCTGATTTTATTTGGTCACAGAGTAAAGCGATAGGGCGGCCGACGGAAAAATTTCGTGACAATTGATTCTCAAACCGATATAATAAAAAGATGTAAAACGAAAATCTTGCAAAGGAGAGAGCGCATGTTTGCATTTTGGAAATCGAAGGGTGGCGGGCTGGATCCGGCGGCTTGGGATGCCGGGGCATTGTCTTTGCTGCGCCTTCTTTCCGATGCGGGCTTTGAGGCGTATGTGGTCGGTGGGTGCGTGCGGGATCTTTTGTTGGGGCGCGTGCCGCATGATTGGGACATTACGACGTCGGCGCGGCCGGAGGAAACCGTTGCGCTTCTCGAAAGAGCCGGGCTGCATGGAATCGACGGCGGCGGGCGGCGTTTCGGGACGGTGATCGCGCCGCTGTCCGGCGTAAATTATGAGATCACGACATTTCGCCGCGAATTTTACGGTGAAGATGCGCATCGGCCGACGGAGGTTTCCTTTGCGGACTCTCTTACGGAGGATTTGTCGCGTCGTGATTTCACGGTGAATGCGATGGCGGCGGATGCGGACGGGGTGCTCTATGATCCGTTCGGCGGCGCGCGCGATTTGGAGCGGAGACGGCTGCGCACGGTGGGAGATGCCGCAGAGCGTTTTTCGGAGGATGCGCTGCGTCTTTTCCGTGCGTGCCGCTTTGTGGCGCAGCTTGATTTTTTGGCGGATTCCTCGCTGGTGGGCGGGATGGAGTCCGCCTTTTCGCGTGTCTTGGGGCTGTCGCTTTCGCGCGTCAAAAGCGAGCTTGCGAAGCTTCTCGTGGCACCTCACGCGGCGCGGGGCCTGGATCTTCTGGTGCGGACGGGGCTTTGTGAGACATCGTGCCGCCTCCGGGAAAACGGACGGGATACGGAAATTCCCATTCTGCCGGAGTTGTCGCATCTCGTCGGACTGCCGCAGATGAAAGAGTTTCATAAATATGACGCGTGGTATCACACACTCGCCGTCGTGGAGGCGTCACCGGCGACGGAAATCGATCGCTGGGCGGCGCTTTTGCACGATGTGGGAAAAGGGATGCCGGGCGTGCGGGCGGTGGAGGGAGACCGCATCACGGACCATGGGCACGACCATGTGGGCGCGGAAATGGCGGAGGCTATCTTGTCACGGCTGCGGTTTCCGCCCCAAGAGATTCGCCTCATCACCTGGCTCGTCCGCGATCACATGAAATTTCACGCGTATGCGAATACCTCTTCGGCGGATGTGAAGAAATGGGTGCGGAAATTGGCGCGAGAGAAAATGTTTCCGTCACAGGCGGCGCTTTTGGACGCCATTTCTCACATGACGGCGCTTTCCGTGGCGGACATCATCGGCTGCGGGCGGCCGGACTCGGCGACGGCGGGGCATGAAGCGTTCGGCGCGTGCATGGCCCATGTCGCGCGGGAAATGCCCGTCACGACGAAGGAGCTCGCCTACGATGCGCGCACGGTCTTGGCGCTTTCCGGCTGTGCGGCGGAAGGTTTCTCGAATTTGCTCTATCGCGTGCAGGCCGGTTCGCTCCGAAATGACGCGGATGCGCTGTATCATGCGGCCGTGCAATTTGTGAGGAGACACGGATGAGACGGAAAAATATCTTTCATTTGATGCAAAATCGCGGCATGGTGCTGCTGGCGGTTTTGACGGCCGTGTGTCTGGCGCTCATCGTCCGCCTCTTTTACGTCCAAGTGCTCTGCCACGACCGTTTCTTGTCGATGGCGATGAATCAGACGACGGACACGGTGAAGCTTTTCTCGCCGCGCGGCACGATTTACGATCGAAACGGAAACCCGCTCGCCTTCTCGTTTCTGGCCAAATCGCTCTACGCGGACCCGGGGATGCTGGACGTGTCGCCGAAGGAAGCCGCCGCCGCGCTTGCGCCGCTTTTGAAGATTGAGGAAACGAAATTGGAAAAGCAGCTTTCCGCCGATACGCGTTTCGTCTGGCTTTCGCGCGCGATGGAGCCGGAGATGTCGGAGCCGGTGGAAGCGCTCTTGAAGGAAAAGGGCTGGAAGGGCTTCGGGCTCGTCGGCGAGAGCAAGCGCGCGTATCCGAATCACACGCTCTTGGCGAATGTCCTGGGCTTCGTCGGGATAGACGGCGACGGGCTGGACGGGCTGGAAAAATCGCTGGAAACGGATATCCGCGGGCGTGTCGACGTGATGCGGCTTCTCTCGGACGCGCGCGGCAATCCCATTTTGGAATCGACGATGGCGCCGTATTTGGGCAAAATGGGGAAATCCGTGTATCTCACCATCGATGAGACGATGCAATATTTCGCGGAGCAGGCGCTGGATCGCGCGATGGCGGAAACGCATGCGGCGGGCGCGATGGTCATCATGATGGACGCGAAGACGGGGGAAATTTTGGCGCTGGCGAATCGTCCGTCTTATGATCCGAATCAATTTTATCTGGCGACGGAAAATGAATTCAAAAATCGCGCCGTCGTCGATATTTACGAGCCGGGTTCGACGTTTAAGCCCATCACGGCGGCGACGGCGCTGGCGGCGGGGACGTATCGGACGGACACGGTTTGGCACGATCCCGGCGAAATTTGGGCGTCGGGGCATGCGATCAAAAACTGGGACGATGAATCCTATGGGGACGTCCGTCTGGTGGATATTTTGAAATATTCCGTCAATACGGGTTTTGCGCACGTTGGGCTTTTGACGGGCGGCAAGACGCTGACGGAATACGCGCAGAAATTCGGTTTCGGCAAGGAAACGGGCATCGAGCTCCCCGGTGAAGCATCAGGCATTCTCTTTGATCCGAAGGAAATGCGCGAGATTGACGTCGCGACGATGTCAATCGGGCAGGCGATCGCCGTCACGCCGCTTCAGATGGTGCAGGCGTACAGCGCGCTGGCGAATGGCGGGCAAATGATGAAGCCGCACATCATCGCCAAGATTGTGAATGAGGACGGCAGTATCGACCGCGAGACGAAGCCGGAAGTGTCCGGGAATCCCGTTTCCAAAGAAGTCGCCGACACACTGCGCGACATGATGGAAAAAGAAGTGTCCGAAGGCGGCGGGCAAAATGCGCGCGTCCCCGGTTATCATATGGGCGGCAAGACGGGCACGGCGCAAAAGATTGATACGGAGCGCGGTGGCTATCTCGAAGGCCAATACGTCGCGTCTTTCTGCGGTTTCGGTCCGACGGAAGACCCGCGCGTCATCTGTCTCGTCGTCATCGACAATCCGGACGGCGTCTATTACGGCGGCGTCATCGCGGCACCTGTTTTCTCGGAAATCATGGGAAAAGCGATGCGCTACTTGGGCATCCCGGCCGGCAAAGAAGACGCGGAGGCAGCGGATATTTTGGCGGCGGTGGATGAGCACGCGAAAAAAGAAAAGGAAATCGAAGAAGCGACGACCGACACGGAAGGCTACGCCCAGGTGCCGGACTTCACCGGCTACTCCATGCGCGACGTGGGCGAATTTTTAGCCAGAGTCGGCCTGGGATTCAGACCGAAAGGCAGCGGCCGCGCCGTCTCCCAAGATCCGCCGCCGGGAGAGTCGGTGAAACGGGGGACGGACGTGACGGTGGAATTTGAATAAAGCAGGGCGTTGGCTTGGAGCCCGGAGCGTGTCACATAGCGGTCGAGACGTCAGACATCAGACGGTCAGACGTCAGACTGTCAGACGTGATTTTTGCTTTTAGTGTCAGGCGCAAGATAGTTATTAGTTGTTAGCCTTTAGCTGTTAGACGAAAGCGGTGGCGGCCTTCGGCCGCATTATAAAAACGTCGCGAAGCGACTCCTGCACTGCTCACTGCTAATTGCTAACTGCTAACTGCTAGCAGCTAATAGCTAACAACTGTCTTGCGTCTGAGAAGATAAGCCAACCAAGTAGTCTCGGCTCCGGGCTCATTCTGTAAGAAAGGACACAGTATGAAAAAAATCATCAGTTTGACCTTGGCGGCGACGCTGTTTTTGGGCGGCGCGGCGCTCGCGAATAAAATCAATCGTGTGATTCCCGTCGATTTCATTACACTCGAAGTCGTGATGGATGAGCCGCTTTCTCCGGAAGAAACAGATCCTTTCGGTTGGGAGGCAGCGAATCGATTTGACTTTGATGGGCGCATTCAAATGACGGGCGCACCGATGGAAGTCGAGATGAAAGGCTATCCGAATACATACCACATTCCGGTCGCCGGGATGGACATCGGCATTATTTACAAAATTTCCTACGACGGCGGGAAAGCGAAGACCTTCCGCGTCTATGAAGAGCAAGAGATGACGGAGAAATATAAAAATCGGTACGGCGATTATTTTTGACAGGATTTTGGGAGAAACGGTGCTGCGGCAGAATGATTTACATTTTGCTGCGGCGCTTTTTTATAATTTGAAAGGACTTGATACACAAAAATAGTATTGCACATAATGATATGTGAGAATATTTCCATAGGATGAGATGCAACACCCGGTAAACGGTAAACGGAGAACGGTCATCGCCCGCGCCTTTTTTTCTCAGCTTATTTTTGGTATAATGCAGACGATGTGTTTGGATTTCTGGATGAGGACAAGAGATGCACATTGTATTGGTGGAGCCGGAGATTCCGGGGAATACGGGGAATATCGCCCGGCTTTGCGCGGCGGAGCATTTGACGCTGCATTTGGTGAAGCCGCTTGGATTTTCGCTTGAAGATCGCTATCTGAAACGGGCGGGGCTCGATTATTGGGATTTGCTCGACGTTCACGTGCACGAGAATTATGAGTCCGTCACGCGGATGCTTGCGGGGCACCGTTTCTTCTTCAATACGACGAAGGCACGGCACGCGTATTGCGATGTTTCCTATGAAATCGACGATGTCCTGGTCTTCGGAAAGGAAACGAAGGGGCTTCCCGAGGAACTGCTCTTGGCGCATGAGGACGCGTGCATTCGCATTCCGATGATCGAGGAGGCGCGTTCGCTCAATTTGTCAAACGCGGTGGCGATTGTGGCGATGGAAGCGCTTCGGCAGCTGCAGTTTCCTCATTTATTAAAAGAAAGCGGACGGTTATTCAAAGGAGGAGAGCATGAATCCGTATGACAAGGCGTATGAGCTGGCGGCGGCGGTGAAAGATTCCGACGAGATGAAGCGCTTGGTCGCGGCGGCGGACAATCTTCGCGGCAATGACAGCGCGCGGAACCTCGTCCGGGAGTATTTGACGGAGCAGATGAAGGTGGATTACGGGCGCATGGCCGGGAAAGAGCCGGAGGAAAGCGTGCTCACGCATTTGCAAGAGCTTTCCGTCATGGTGAGCAACAGCGGCGCGGCGCAGGCGTATTTGCAGGCGTTTCTGCGCTGGCAGCAAGTGGCCGCCGATTTACAGAAGATCGTGAATGACGCGATATTGCAGGGTACGGAAGTACTGGAATTGGAGAAAAAATGACAGACTGGACAAAATTTTTCGAAGGAATCCTGACGGAAAAGGAAATGAAAGTGAATGAGCCGATGGCGCGTCACACGACGTACGGCATCGGCGGTGCGGCGGATGTCTTTGTGTCGCCGACGTCGGAGGAAATGCTCGCGGCTGTGCTTCGCCGGGCGGATGAGGAAAACATTCCGGTGACGGTCGTCGGCGGCGGCTCGAATCTTTTGGTGAGCGATTTGGGTATCCGCGGAATCACCATCTGCACAAATCGCCTTCCGGCCAATATGAAATGCGAGGGTGAATGGGTCGAAGCGGCAAGCGGCGCGGCGACGGGCGCTGTTTCCCGTCTGGCTTGGCAAAACGGTCTCTCCGGCTTGGAATTTGCCGTCGGTCTTCCCGGCACGATTGGCGGCGCGGTCTTCATGAATGCGAACGGTTACGGCCGCGATATGAAACGCGTGGTCGAAAGCGTCCGTGCCATGTCCCGCGACGGAAAAGAAATTCACGAATACGGCTGGGATGATCTGCACTACGGCGACAGCGACAGTGTTTTCATGCACAACGGCGATATCGTCTTGAGTGTCAAATTGCATCTGTCCAAAGGAAATCCGGATGAGATCAAGAAAACGATGGACGATCATCAGCTCTCGCGCCGGACGAAACAGCCGCTCGACAAGCGCAGTGCCGGCACAATGTACCTGCGTCCGCCGGGATACCATGTCGGTCCGATGATCAAGGATTGCGATCTCATGGGTTTTGCGATAGGAGACGCCGAAGTTTCGACGAAGCATCCGGACTTTGTCGTGAATAACGGAAAGGCGACTTGCGAAGATGTCCTGGCGGTCCTGCATGAGGTGCAGCGTCGCGTGAAAGAAAAATACGGCGTGCACATCCCGCTCGATGTTCGCATTGTGGGCGAAGGCGTGAAGCAAGAACGGTAAAAAAGAAAACGGTTCCGAAATAAAATCGGAGCCGTTTTTTGTTGGAACCATTTATTGTTCGCTGTCCGTTTACCGTTTACCGTTTGTCACATCATAAAGAATAGTTATATTTTCACATAAAATTCCATTGGCATTTTGAGTCGTGTCGAGCTTTAGGAAGTTTTGTGACACACGGTTAGCGGTTATACGGATAACGGAGAGCGGTGAGATGAGCTGCCCAAAGCCAAGCACGCGCTCCCGGCTCCAAGCTCCAAGCTCCCGGCTGTCTTGCGCCTGCCCGAAAAGCCGAGCGCGATAAAAGCCGGGCCTCTCATCTCTATCAGCAGAAAGGTTTTCGGCAACAACGCCGCTGCCGGGAAGAACGAATCAAGCTTTGCGTCTCATCTCTCATCTCTCGTTTCCCGTTTCCCATCTCCCATCTCTCATAGATGTGGTATAATATTTTACAAGTGTATTCTTTTTTCTCGAATCACTTTCAAAATTTTTCGGAAAGGAATTTCCATGTCGGATATTTCGGAGCGGCTTTCGGCTGTGCGGGCGCGTGTG
Source organism: Acutalibacteraceae bacterium (assembly GCA_963619995.1). Classification (GTDB taxonomy): domain Bacteria; phylum Bacillota; class Negativicutes; order Veillonellales; family Dialisteraceae; genus UBA1822. The sequence goes on from CAVEYT010000040.1 coordinate 8,578, forward strand.
GATGCGGCGGCGGCGCGGTCTCCGTTTCATCAAAGCGTGACGTTGGTCGCGGTGACGAAGTTTCATCCGCTGGCAGATATGCAAGAAGCGATCGCAGCGGGGGTCACGGATGTCGGGGAGAACCGGGTGCAGGAGCTGGAGGAGAAGCGGCGCGAGAGCGCGGGGGCTTTTCCGGTGCGTTGGCATTTGCTGGGGCATTTGCAGAAGAACAAGGTGAAGAAGGCGGTCGCGTTGGCGGATTTGATTCAGTCGGCGGATTCTTTGGATATTTTGCGGGACATCGAGAAGCGGGCCGCGGAAATCGGCAAGGTGCAGGAGGTGCTGCTGGAGTTCAATATTTCCGGAGAGGAAACGAAGTCCGGGCTCTCGCCGGATGATTTCGATGAGGCGGTGACTTTGGCGAAAGGGCTTCCTCACGTGCGCGTGCGGGGGCTGATGTGTATGGCGCCGCTCACAGATCCGGAGCGGGTGCGGCCGGTTTTCCGCGAAGGGCGAAGGCTCTGGGAGCGGCTCGTCGGGCTGTTTCCGGAGGGAGAAATCACGACACTTTCGATGGGGATGACGAATGATTTCGAGGTCGCCATCGAGGAGGGTGCGACGATGGTCCGCGTCGGGACGGCGATTTTCGGACCAAGGGTGTACAGTTAGTAGTTAGTAGTTAGTAGTTAGCAGTTGGTTTGCTCGGCTGTTTTTGTCAGGCGCGAGATAGTTGTTAGTTGTTAGCTATCAGCTGTTAGTTTTAAGCGGTGTCGCCTGCGGCGACAATTTAGTAAAATTGTGCGAAGCGCTTCCAGTTTCATCTAATAGCTAAAAGCTAATAGCTAGTAGCTATCGGACCTTTGTGGCGTGACGCTTATCATAAAATTGGATGAAGTTTCTTTGTTTTTGGATATGAGGTGTACAGTATGGGTTGGCTTAGCAATGTGAAGAACA
>CAVEYT010000041.1:0-9392 GCA_963619995.1 Acutalibacteraceae bacterium
CTTCAGGGCCCGGCATCGGAAAATTTCAAACAGGCGGGCCCCCTTGCACGGCGCTTGGCGTCCCAGTGGAAAGCGGAAACAGCGGCCTATAATTTATAGAAGGCCGCCATTGACCAGGGCCGCGCTTCGAGGCGCGGCCCTTTGTGCGCTCTATGATGTACGAACATTGAGTAAAAATTAAATATCGCTTCGCTCATTTGTGAACGATAGCGGCCTTTGGCCACATTTATAAAAATGTCGCCGGCAGGCACCGCTAAAGTCTGACGTCTGATTGTCTGATGTCTGACGTCTCGATTTCTATGCGACGCAAAAGGCAAACAACTGATCGTTATTCCTGCGCTTCCAAAACTTCCACCGCTTTCGCGATCACGGAATCCGTTTCCGGATCGAAAAGCCGTCCCGAAAATTCGACTTCGATATCCGGCGTAATGCCGACTTGATCGATTTTTCGCCCCGCGGCCGTCAAGTACTCGGCGATGGAGAGTTTCAGGACTTCGTCTTTAGCAAGCGGCAGGACCATTTGCATCGTGCCTTTTCCGTAGCTTGTCTCGCCCAAGACGACGCCTTCTTTTTTATCCTGCACGGCGCCCGCCAAGATTTCTGCGGCTGACGCACTGTTTCTGTCAATCAAAACGGCGAGCGGCATCGGTTTTTCCACGCCCTTGACGTCGTACGAATGCAAAATGCCGTTTTTCGAGTGATAGCTCACAATCGTGCCGCCCGTCAAAAGCTGGCCGGCCACGTCCGTCACGACGTCGACCATGCCGCCGGGATTCATGCGCAGATCCAGCACCAATTTTTGTACGCCCTGCGCTTTCAAATCCGCCAATTTCTCCTGAAATTCCTTCGCCGTATTCTGCGAGAACGAATAGACGTGCACATAGCCGATTTCATCCGTCAGTTTCTTCGTCTCCACCGTCGGCACGGTGATTTGAGAGCGCGTGACCTCTTTCGTCAGCGCCTCGCCGTCCCGCAGGAGCTTTAGCGTCACGACGCTGCCGGCTTCGCCGCGGATGGCCTGGGCAATATCCTCGATGCTCGCTTCGTCCGCCGAAAGCGAATCGACGGAAACAATCACGTCGCCCGGCAAAATGTCCGCCCCTTCGGCCGCGCTTTTCGGAAAGACGGTCACGACGCGAAACACATTGTCCGCGTCCATCCCGACGACGACGCCGATGCCGCCGTATTCGCCCGTCGCCTGTTTCATGAAATTGTCGTAATTATCGCCCATGAGGAGCGCCGAGTAGGGATCGTCCAGCGCTTGCACCATCCCGTCCGTCGCGCTGTCCCACAGTTTCGTATCGGAAATTTCCCGGAAATAGTCTTTGTGAATGGCGCGATACGTCTGCCAGAAACGAAGCGCCGCCGGCACGTCTCCCGCCCACGAGAAAAGTGCCGCGCCGGAGACGATGACGGAGCCGCAAGCGACGGAGGCGAGCCAGAGCAGGGCTTTTTTGGCGGAAATTTTCATCACAAATACCCCATCGGATCGACGGGTTCCCCATTGATACGCACTTCAAAGTGGCAATGCGGCCCGGTCGAGTAGCCCGTCGAGCCCGCATACGCAATGAGTTCGCCTTTCGAGACACTCTGCCCCGCCGAAACCACCAGCGCGCTGTTGTGGGCGTAGACGGTCTGCATCCCGTTTCCGTGATCGATGATGACGCAGTTTCCGTAGCCGCCGAGCCAATCCGCATCGACGACGACGCCGTCATCCGCCGCGTGGACCGGTGTCCCCTCATCGACGCCGATATCCATCCCGGCATGATAAATGGACGTCCCGAAAATAGGATGGACGCGCCAGCCTTGGGGCGAGGTGATGACGCCGCCGCTGACCGGCCAGGAGAGCTGCCCCGTGCCGACAATCTGCACGCCGCCGCCACCGGCCGCCCGCTGCTGAATGCGCCGCTGAATGTCTTGGCTGTCCGCCTGCAAATCGCGCTCCATCTGCTCGGCCGCCTCTTTTTGCTGACTGGCCTCGTCCAAGACCGCCTGCTGTTCGGCGCGTTTCTCATCGATGGCTTGCTGCGTTTTCGCCGCTTCCGCCTCGAGCGCATCCACTTCTTTTTTCTGCGCTTCCAGCTCGGCGCGTTTCGCTTCGATCTCCGCCTGCCGCTGCCGGATTTCCAAAATCAAATTGAAATCGGCACGAATGATGCGTTTCAAAAGTTCCAAACGATTCGCAAAATCGCTGAACGACTTGGAGCCCATGATGACCTCCAAATAATTCAGCTGCCCGTACATATAGATGGCCCGCACGCGCCGCGCCAAAATCGCCTGCCGCCGGTGCAAGGCCGCGATGGCTTCTTCGAGTTCCGCCTGGTTCTTTGCAATCTTATCCGCCAAGATGGCCTGCTCATTGCGGATTCTGGCCAATTCCGCATTTGCCGCGTCCAATTCCGCCTGGATGCCGACGAGCAAATTTTTGACGCGCGTGATGATTTCCATCGCGGACGCCTGCTCCGCCTGGGCCGACGCAATCTGGCTCCGAATTTCCGCCAGACGGTCTTCCAAATCATCTGCCGCCGCCTGCCATCCGCTTCCCGCCAAAGCTGTCGCCAGAAGCGCCGCAGCGATCCATTTCTTCTGTTTCTTCATGCGCTTACACTTTCATGTACTTCCGAATGGAAATCACCGAGCCCATCGCGCCGATGAGGATTCCGATTCCGAGAAGAAACAGCGTCACATAGAGCATAAAAGGATACACGCCGATGAGCGGCACGAAGACGAGCCCCGCCTCCGCCGCGCCCGCGACCGTTTTCGCGTAGAGCTGCCAAAGCAGGAGCGACGCCAGGCCCGAGCCGATGAAACCGATGATCATCCCTTCCATCATGAACGGCCAGCGAATAAAAGAATTCGTCGCGCCGACATATTTCATAATCTGAATTTCCCGCCGCCGCGCAAAGACCGTGAGGCGAATCGTATTGGAAATAATAAAGAGCTCCGCGCCGGCCAAGAAGACAATGAGCAGCACCCCGCCGAGGCGAATCGCCTGCGAAATCTGATACAGCTTTTCGATGATGTCCTGCCCGTATTGCACGCCGTCCACTTCCTCGAAAGACTCCGCCAGCATCGCCGCCGAACGAAGCGCATCCGGCGTCGCAAACGACAAATTGTAGGACGCCGGGAGCGGATTTCCGTTGACCGAGTCCAAAATCGCCGCCTGGTCTCCCAGCCGTTCGCGGAAAATCACCATCGCCTGATCTTGATCGATAAAAGAAATTTCCGTCATCTCCGGGAGCGCTTTCAGCCGTTTCCCCACATTCATGACCTGGTCCGTCGTGAGGCCTTCTTTGAGATAGACAGACATTTCCACCTGCGTTTCCAGATACGACGCCATGTGATTCATATTCAAGACGAGCGAAAGGAACACGCCCAAAATGAACATGGAAAGCGTCACCGTCAAGACGGAGGCGACCGCCATGAATTTATTCCGAATCAAAGAATGAAACGTTTCTTTGCAAAAATATCCCAATGAATTAAACACGGGCGTCATAGCCCCCTTTCTTCACATCGCTCACAATCTGTCCGTCTTCCAAGGAAACGACGCGCTTGTGCATCGCATTCACCAGATCCTTATTGTGCGTAACCATGATGATCGTCGTCCCCATGTGATTGATATTGCTGAAAAGTTCCATGATTTCATCCGACGTCTGCGGATCGAGATTCCCCGTCGGTTCGTCCGCCAAAAGAACGAGCGGCCGATTGACGAGCGCCCGCGCAATCGCTACACGCTGCTGCTCCCCGCCGGAAAGCTCGGTCGGCAGCGCATTCGCCTTATTGGAGAGATTCACCAATTCCAGCGCACGCATGACTTTTTCATAAATCTCATCATGATTCGTGATTCCCGTCACGCGCAGGACGAACGCGATATTTTCAAAAACGGTCTTCTCCTGCAGCAGGCGGAAATCCTGAAATACAATCCCCAATTTCCGGCGATAATACGGCACCTTGCTTTTCTTGAGCCGCGTGACATTCGTGTCGTCCACGTACACGGCGCCCTTCCCCGGCACCAATTCATGCGTCAGCATTTTAATGAAAGACGATTTCCCCGCGCCCGAAGGCCCCACGAGAAATACGAACTCGCCCTTGTCGATATGAATGTTCACATCGCGGAGCGTCGTCCGATTTTTGTTGTACTCCAGATATACATGTTCGATGGTGATCATATGCATCCCCCACAAACTACATTCCCATATTGAAATTAAAGACTATTATAAAATAAAACGGCAAATGGGTGCAAGTCCCCGGTCTGCCCGGGAGCAAATGATTGGCTTTGGGTGTCACACCCGAGATAGTTGTTAGCTATTAGTTGTTAGCTGCTAGTTTTTGGAGAGTCATAGAGATCAAGACGTCAGACATCAGACGATCAGACGTCAGACGGTTCCTTACTTTGGTTATCACATCGTGCTTCTTGCTTTTGCATGAAAGAATTGAGATTTGCGCACAGGTTTCGCCTGCGGCGACGATATTAAAAAAACGCCACCGCAAAGGGTGACGTTTCCTATCTCCTATCAATATCCGTTGACCTGGCTCACGACGCGGTAATTGTCCACGTGGAACGCGGCGCAGATGGCTTCAAAATACATGCCCATGAGCAGCGTGCGGTGGAGTTCCGATTTCGTAATCAGCATGAGACGGCTTCCGTCGTAGGTGATGCGAATCAGGCTGTTGTTCACGTATTTATCGAAATTCGCCTCACCCATGATGTCGCGCAGTTCCAAGAGCGCGTCGTGCACGGGGCCTTCTTGGTACTCCGGGCGCTCCATGACCGGCATCCAGCGCACTTCGTAAATGACGTCGTTGTAACCTTTTGATTTCGCGGAATGTTTTTCTTCTTCCATTTGGCACCTCCCAAAAAAGAATTTCCTTTATTATACAATTTCCCTGTTCCCCGTGCAAGAAATCACATCATATCCTCGTCGAATAGGGAAATATAGCGGCGGCCGCCAATGACGACGTGGTCGAGGACGCGCATATCGAGAAATTCCGCCGCTTTCGCAAATTTTCGCGTGAGGCGGATGTCGCTCTCCGAGGGCGTCGGGTCGCCGGAGGGATGGTTGTGGACCAAAATGATGCCGTGCGCTTTGTAGCGAATGCCCCAGCGCAAGACTTCTTTGACGTCGACCGGCGCCGCCGCCACATTTCCGATGCTAATCTCCTGCGTGCCAATCAGACAATTTTTCACATCGAGATAGCACGCGAAGAAATGTTCCTGCGATTGGTCCCAGAGCTCGTCGACGAAATAGCGGAAAACTTTTCTCGCCTCATTCATGTGCTCGCGATCCTGCACGGCCGTGCGTTTGGAAATGCGGCGCCCAAGCTCGATGGCCGCGCAGATGGTGATGGCTTTGTCGCGGCCGATGCCCTTGATTTCTTCCAAATCCCGCCAATTCAAATCGCCGTGCCATTCGCGGCGACTCCCGGCGCCCAGACGGTTTGTGACCTGCGCGGCCAAATCGCGGACGCCGCAGCCTCGGTAGCCCGTCCGAAGCAGGATGGCCACCAAATCTTCATCCGTCGCCAGCGTCGCATTCCTTGCGAATTTTTCGCGCGGCCGATCCTCATCCGCCGTTTCCCGTATCATCGCCATCGCCGATTCCCTCCAATAATTTCGCCGTCAATTGTTTCGGAAGCCCAATCACATTCGAGCGAGAGCCGCGGATGTCCTTTACGAATCGCCCGCCGATGCCTTGGATCGCATAGGCGCCCGCTTTGTCCATCGGCTCGCCGGTTTCGATATAGGCCGCGATGTCTTCTTCCGAAATCGTGTGAAAGGAAACGTCCGTGTGCGCCGCGCTGCTATCAATCGTGTCACCCGAGACGACGGCGACGCCCGTTATGACTTCATGCGTGCGGCCCGAAAGCATGGAGAGCATCCGCGCCGCGTCGTCCTTGTCCTTCGGTTTCCCCAAGACTTTCCCGTCCAAGACGACAATCGTGTCCGCGCCCAAGACGGGACATTTCGGGGAAATGCGCCGCGCGACTTCCGCTGCCTTTCCCCTCGCCTGCCGCTCGGCCAATACGTCCGGCGGCAAATCTTGCGCGTTATTTTCTTCGTAGAAAGACGGCTCCACAATATAATCGATGCCCATCTCATCCAAAATTTCTTTTCGTCTCGGCGACGCGGATGCCAAAATGATCATGTGTCCCTTCCCCGTTTCTTTTAGCGCAGCGGTTTCGCCGTCTTTTTGAGTTTGGAGAGCGCTTTCCCCTCAATCTGCCGAATGCGCTCGCGCGTCACGCCGAAATGGGCGCCGACTTCTTCGAGTGTCCGTATTTTGCCGTCGCGAAGGCCGTAGCGCAGCTCCAAGACTTCCCGCTCGCGGGCATTGAGGTCCCCCATCAAAACGGCGAGCTGCTCGTGGAGAAGAATCGATCCGGCGGCGTCATCGGGGGCCACGGCGTCGTGATCTTCCAAGAAATCTTGCAGATGCGAATCGGCTTTCTCGCCGACCGGCGTCTCCAGTGAGAGCGGCTCTTGCGCAATCTTCCGGATGCGCAGCAATTTGTCCACGCTCATATGGACGGCTTCGGCGACCTCTTCATTCGTCGCTTCGCGTCCGTATTTTTGCAAAAGCTCGCGAGACGCGCGATTGATTTTATTGATGGTCTCCACCATGTGGACCGGCACGCGAATGGTGCGTGACTGGTCGGCGATGGCGCGCGTGATGGCCTGCCGAATCCACCACGTCGCATACGTGCTGAATTTATATCCTTTATGATAATCGAATTTATTCACGGCGCGCAGAAGCCCCATGTTTCCTTCCTGGATGAGATCCAAGAAATGAAGACCGCGCCCGAGATATTTTTTCGCGACCGACACGACGAGCCGCAAATTCGCATCCGCCAGCTTTTGCCGCGCCCGCTCGCCGGCTCTTTTTTCCGCTTCCGTGGCCCCGTCCGCCGCGCCCGTTTCCATGTCCTTGGCCAGACGGATTTCTTCGTCCGCCGAAAGGAGCGGGACGCGCCCGATTTCCTTTAGGTACATTCGCACCGTATCGTCGGCCGAGATATCTTCGTCCTCATGGATGACAAAGGTCGCCATCGGCGATTCGGCCGTGATTTCTTCCACCGGCGCTTCTGTTTCTTCGATTTCTTTTATGTCTTCCGGCAAAGATGCCGTCACATCCTCAAAGGCCAGACGGACGCCGCGCGCCTCGAGCGCCGCATAGAGCTTGTCTTGGTCTTTTCCCGTCAACCCTTTTTCGGCGAGAAGCGCGACCACTTTTTCATGCGAGAGATTTCCCTCCGCATCGAGCGCGGCCGCCAATTCTTCCGCCCACGTTTCGATCTGTTTCCGATTCGCCATATCTGCTCCTTATCGTCCGCCCAACGCGCGAATTTCGCGACTGAGCCGAATGCAAGCCAGCATTTCCTCCTTCGCCGCTTGCGGATCCGATGCCGAAAGGGCATTCGCCTTTTCCGTGTGCGCTTTGTATTCTTCTTGCAACTGCAGCAAACGCAGCGGGCGGACATATTCTTCCTCCGGCACCGCGGCGATGTACGTATCCTTCATGAGAAGCTGCGCCAATTTTTCGACCTCTTCCGGCGAAAGCCGCGACTCGACGGATGCTTCGTCCACCGTGCCTTCCGCCGCCGCCTCCGTGAGCGCTTCGGAAAGATGCGCATGAAACGGATCGGCATACGAAAAATTCTTCATCTCGTCCCACGCCGTCGGCGATTTTTTGCACAATAGGCAATACCGCAGGAAACCTTCTTCCAGGGCGCTTTGCTTCGATTTGGCCGCCGTCTCCCCCGTTTCCTCCTGCCGCCCTTTCGGGACGTACATTTGCGCATTTTTCTTTTTGATAAACCGCGCCGCTTCGCTTCGGACCAGCCCTTCGTCCAGCCGGAGTGCCTGCGCCATTTTTCGGATAAAAGAATCCAAAAGAAACGAATCGCCGCGCGCGACCAGGACGGCAAACATCGCTTGCAAAATCTGTTGCTGTCCTTCGAGCGACGTCCCGTCAAATTCTTTTTGGAGCGACGCGAAAAGATAATCCATGGCCGGCTGCGCTTGCGCGATGCATTCGAGATACGCGTCCGCGCCGTGCAGATTGACAAATTCGTCCGGATCTTTCCCCTCGCCCAGCTGCGCCACGCGGAGTTTCAAGCCGACGGGCCCTGCGATTTCCAGCGCGCGCCGCGTCGCATTCTGTCCGGCGGCGTCCATGTCGTAGCAGAAAACGACCTCGTCCGCATACCGTTTCAAAAGCCGCGCCTGCTCCACCGTAAACGCCGTCCCCAGAGACGCGACGACATTCGTCACCCCGTGCGCGTGGAGAGAAATGGCGTCCATGTACCCTTCCACCATGATGACCTGGCGCTTCTTGCGAATGTCCGGCAGCGCCTGAAACAGCGCAAAGAGCAGCCGACGTTTATTGAAGATGGGCGTCTCCGGCGAATTCAAATACTTCGGATTCCCGTCCCCCATGACGCGCCCGCCGAACGCCACCGGTTTCCCGCGCAAATTCAAAATGGGAAACATGCATCGATTGCGGAACATGTCAAAATAACGCCCGTCCCGCTCGCCGCAAAGCCCGGAAGCGACCAAAATTTTCGGCGCGATGTTTTTCTTTTTCGTGAAATCGGAAAAAAGCTTGTCCCAAAAAGGCGGCGCAAAGCCCAAATGAAACGCTTCGATTGTCTCGTCGGAAAGATGGCGTTTCCGGAAATACGCAAGGCCTTCTTGTCCCATATTCGTCTTCAAAAGGCAGCTGTGGAAATAATCGGCGGCGAGCGCCGTCGCCTCCATCATCGCCGCCGTTTCCGCTTCCCGCTCGCGATCCTCCGGCGTCATCTCCTCGGACGGCAGCTCGATGTGCGCCACCTCGGCCAGCTGTTTCACCGCTTCGTAGAAGGAAATATTTTCCATTTTTTGAAGAAACGTAAACACGTTCCCACCCACATGGCAGCCAAAGCAGTAGAACATCCCGCGATCCGGAGACACGGAAAACGACGGGGTCTTCTCGTGATGAAACGGGCAGCAACCCCAGTACCGATTTCCTTTTTTCTTCAAAGACACATACGAAGAGATCACGTCCTCGATGCGAGTGCTCTCCCGCACGCGATCAATGATATCCGACGAAATCCGCATATCTGTCCCCCATCGAAAATAAAAACACCGACATTTCCAAAAAAACGTCAGTGTCTCCTTTCTGTCCGATCCGCATCGGAACTTACTGTACGACCGGCTACATGTAGCCGACTGTATGGAAAGAAACGGAGCTGTGGAAAAAGGTTTTCACACCTTTTTTCAGCTCTTTTGTAGAAAATCACGCGGAGTGCTTCTCCGCATTCGCCATTCGGCAATGATCACGCGGGGAAATTTCCCACAGAACTCCTGTCGCGAGACTACTTTCTTTCTTCCCCGTGGAAGAAAGAAAGTA
>CAVEYT010000042.1:0-4799 GCA_963619995.1 Acutalibacteraceae bacterium
AAAGAAAGGAAATGAAGAACGACAGGAGTTCTGCGGGGAAGTACCCCGCGTGATTTTTGCGCCGAAAGGCGCAAAACAAAAAATCACTCCGTGCGACTCAAAAAAAGTGGCTATGCAAAATGATTCTACATTTTGCATAGCCACTTTTTTAGCAGCCGCGCCGCATCGATGCCATGAGATGCTTGGAGAAGGTGCGGGCGGCTGGGGGGAGCCAGCGATTTTTGTGGACGAGGAGCTGGAGCTCCATGGAGATTTTGCAATCGGCGACGGGAATGGGGGCAATCGTTTCCCGTTCAATTTCTTCGCGGAGCGTGAATTCCGGGAGGAGGGTGATGCCCATTCCTTTTTGCACGTATTCGAGGAGGAGCCGCGTCGCGCCGACTTCCAGGCGCCGCTTGATGGCGATGCGGCGGTCGGAGAGGATGTCGTCCAGGACGCGGCGATAATTGCAGCCGCATTCCGTCAGGAACCAATCTTTGGCGGCGAGATCGGCGAGCGTGATGATTTCTTTTTGCAAGAGCGCGTCATTCGGCGCCGTGACGAAGAGGACGTCTTGCGGCACGGAGAGGAGCGTCGCGAAATCGTCTTCCGCGGCCGGCCGGTCGAAGAGAAACGCCAAATCGACTTCGCCTTTTTTCAGCATTTCTTTCACTTCCGTGACGGTGCCGACCGAGAGGCGCAGCGATACGTCAGGGAAATTGCGCAGAAACGGCTCGATTCCGTTCCGATATTTGGAGGCAATCAGAGACTCGATGATGCCGAGGTGCAATTCGCCGTCGATGGTTTGGTTTCCGACGAAATGACGATGTAAATCTTGATTGAGCTCTTGGAAACGGTACGCGTATTGCAATAAATCGCGCCCGGCGGCGGAGAGGGAAATGCGTTTCCCGTTCCGATCGAAGAGTTTCACATCGAGCTCTTTTTCCAGGCTGTCGATTTGCGTCGTGACGGTCGATTGCGCATAATTCAGCTGTTTGGCGGCCAGGGAAAAACTCCCCAGCTCGGCCGCGGCGACAAAGGTGTCCAAGTAACGAAGTTCCATGGTGAGGCTCCTTTCTTTTCTGTCATGATAGCACAAAGGGGAGGGAAGAGGGAAGGGGAAAGGGCAGAATTGAGAATTGAGAATTGAGGGGCGTGGCTTTTGCTTTTTTTGCTTTGGCGGCATTTGAGGTGAAAATTTTCGCAAGATAGAGATGAGAGATGAGGAGCCGGACTTCTGAGTTTCTCTACTTTTAGCGGCATTCGTGCGGATAGCTTTCTGCTGATAGAGATGAGGGGCGAACTTTTAGCATTTTCGGCTTTGGTGGCATTTCTTGCGCCTGACGATAAATCCGCTCTCCGTTATCCGTTATCCGTTGACCGTCTGTCACATCTTATGAATCCCAAGGTTCTCATGCACGGTCCACGGTCCACGGTCCACGGTCCACGGTCCACGGTCCACGGATAGCTGCGAGATGAGTGCAAAAAGCCAAGCAAGCGTCTGACGTCTGACGACAGATCCGTTATCCGCCAGCCGTTTACCGTTTACCGTCCGTCACATCTCATGAATCCCAAGCTTCTCACGCACGGTCAACGGTTCACGGTCCACGGACAGCGGCGAGATGAGCCACCCCGAACTAACAGCTAACAGCTAATAGCTAACAGCTAATAACTATCTTGCGCCTGAGCACCAAAGCTGAGCACAGCCAAAAATCCCAAAAGAAAAACCCATCCATGTGGATGAGTTTCCTATAAAATCTTCATTCTCAGCTGATCAGCGATTGCGCCGGGCGTTTCAATTTGCCGAGGGCTTTCTTTTCAATCTGGCGGACGCGTTCTCTCGTGACGCCGTATTGCTGGCCGACTTCTTCCAGCGTGTGCGGGATGCCGTCTTCGAAGCCGAAGCGGAGGGCGATGATGCCGCGTTCGCGCTCGGTCAGGGTGGAGAGGAGCTTGGCAATCTGCTCGTTTTGGAGGCTCGCTGTCGCTTCGTCTTCCGGTGCGGCGATGCGTTTGTCTTCGACCGTGTCGCCCAGGACGGAATCCTCTTTTTCACCGATCGGCGTCTCCAGGGAAATGGAATCGAGGGCGACTTGCTTGATTTCCCGAATCTTTTCGACGGTGCAATGCATCGCTTTCGCCAGCTCTTCTTCCGTGGCGTCGCGCCCCATTTCCTGCTGGATTTTGCGCTCGTAGCGATTCATTTTGTTGATGCTTTCGACCATGTGGACCGGGACGCGAATCGTGCGCGCCTGGTCGGCCAAGGATCTCGTGATGGCTTGGCGAATCCACCAGGTGGCATACGTGCTGAATTTGTATCCTTTGTGATAATCGAATTTATCGACGGCTTTGAGGAGCCCGATATTTCCTTCTTGGACGAGATCGAGCATGTGGAGGCCGCGTTCACGATATTTTTTCGCGATGGAAACGACGAGACGCAGGTTCGCATCGGCGAGTTTCATGCGGGCGCGTTCGCATTCCGCTTTTTCTTCCGGCGTGGCGCCCTCCGCCTTTCCGGCTTCGATGGCTTTGGCGAGACGAATTTCTTCTTCGCTGTCCAAAAGCTTGATGCTGCCGATTTCCTTCAGATACATGCGGACAGAATCGTACTTGATATCGTTTTCGTCAATCACGGCATTCGGGAGGATCCTCGTGATGTCTTGATCCGGCTCTTCGTCCGGCGTATCCGAGCTGTCAAAGATTTCGGAAAATTCCGGATCGTTTTCGAGGTCATCCGTCGGGATTTCCTCTTCGGTCTCGTTCTCACTGTCGACCTTTTCGACGCCGGTAAAATCGATTTGGATATGCTCGTCTTCGAGCGCTTTGTACAATTTATCGAGTTGCTTTTGCGTGCGCTTCCCGTCTTGGAGCCACTGCCGAATGGTGATATAAGAAATGACGCCGTCCACGGCGGATGCGCGAAGCGTGTCCACATCTTGTTTTAAAGACGTTTTTTTCGTTGCCATGCAATCTCCTCAAGTCTTACCAATGACACAAATTTTTCCTATGACGGAAACTAATATTATCACCCTCGAAAAATGCTCACAAGAGGCCTTTGTTTCTTTTTTAGAAACGATGGTTTCTTTTTTTGCGCCGGAAATAAAAAAACGGCAGATACGTTTCCCGTCCTGCCGCCGACTATATTTCCGGTAAACAAAAAAAGACATCGCGCGGATGCCTTTTCAGCTCTGGTGTCCCAGGAGGGATTCGAACCCCCGACCCACCGCTTAGAAGGCGGTTGCTCTATCCGACTGAGCTACTGAGACATGGAATTTGGTCGGGGTAGCCGGGCTCGAACTGGCGACCCCCTGCTCCCAAAGCAGGTGCGCTACCAACTGCGCTATACCCCGATTCGGATTTACCGCATTATTGTAATATATAGGCCTTTTTCTGTCAATGGCGAAGAGAGAATTTTGTGCGCTTTTCGGTTGACAGGCGGAGGCTTATTTTGTATAATAATCTCGCTGTTTCAATTCGGAGCGGCAAATTTTAAGAAGAGGTGATATCTAAATGGCAACAAACAGAGATCCCCGTTTTAAGGCGTGCAGACGTTTCGGCATGAACATTTACGGCCATTCGAAAGCGTTAAAACGGCAGCCCGCTGAAGGTCGTACGAAGAAACAATCCGAATACGGCGTCCAGCTTTCGGAAAAGCAAAAGGTCAAGGCGATGTACAACGTCCTCGAACGTCAGTTCTATCGCTATTACGATAAGGCGAACCGCATGGCCGGCGTCACCGGTGCGAACCTTTTGTTCCTTCTCGAGACGAGATTGGACAATCTGGTGTACCGCGCAGGCTTTGCCCGTTCGATCCGCCAGGCGCGTCAGATGGTCAATCACGGTCTCGTGAATGTCAATGGGAAACGCGTCGACATCCCGTCCTATCCGGTGAAGCCCGGCCAGGTCATTTCGCTCCGTGAAGCGTATCGCTCGAACGATATGTTCAAGCAGTGCTTCCAGGAATTGAAGACGTTTGACCTTCCGTACATCGAAAAGTCTTTCGATAATTGGACGGCGACTCTCGTCCGTATGCCGCTTCGCGAGGAGCTGCCGTACCGTGACGAAGTGAATGAGACGCTCATCGTCGAATTGTACTCCAAATAATTTCACACAAGAAGCTCCGAGCCATCGGGGCTTTTTTGTTGCGCCGAAATGGAAACGGAAACGGAAACGGAAATAGATTTTTATCGCCGCTCGTTTCCGTCATCGTTTATAATAGAGGAAATATTTTTTCGTATCGATTTATGGGAGAAATCATTTTGGAAACGAAGGATTGGGACGCTTTGCCGCCGTTTACGCGGGCGCTGCTTTCGGCGGCGGGCGAGGGAAGCTCTTTTGCGACGCCCGGTCATCACGGCGGGGCTTGGCAGCGGGAGACGACAGCGGGGCGTGTCTTTTGCAAAGCGCTCGGGGCGGGCATCTTTGCGGCGGATATTTCCGATTCGGACGCGCGCATCGGGGACATCTCGGCGCATGAAGGGGCGGCAGGCGCGGCGGAGGATTTCGCGGCGCGGGTCTTTGGCGCGGAGAAGACGCTCTTTGTGCTGGGCGGGACGTCGGCGGCGAATCGCATTTGTCTTTCCGCACTGCTCACGCCGGGTGATCTCGTTTTGATGGAGCGGAGCCATCACAAATCGGTCTACCAAGGCGCGCTGACGGAAGCGGGCGCGACGCCGGTCTACGTGCCACTCCTGACCAATGAAGCGGGCACCCTCGGCGGAGCGGCGCCGGACATCTTTCGTCCTAAAAAGTTGCGGCGGCTTGTCGCGGATATCTCGCCCGAAAAAGTGAAGAAAAAACGCCCGTTTCGTCTGGCTTGC
>CAVEYT010000042.1:5172-9342 GCA_963619995.1 Acutalibacteraceae bacterium
TGGCGGAGTCCGGAGAGAAATTGTGGGGCGAGACGGTGCGGCGAGGCATCGCGCTCCGGAAAAAGATGTGTGAAACGTTGTCGTTCCTGCGGCCGTTTCAGCCGGAGACGGTGGACGGCGCGCCATGGGAAAGCGATGAAACGGAAACCATCGCAAGCGAGCGGCGCTTCTGGGAGATTCGCTCCGGCGAGCTTTGGCACGGTTTCGGCGCACTTCCCAAAGAGACCTATTTCCTCGACCCTTGCAAAATTTTGCTCCGCACGGCGCCGTTCGGCATTTCAGGCCTCGTGCTCTCCGCTTTTTTGCAAGAGCGCGGCATCGTGCCGGAGAAAGCGAATTTCGACAGCGTTCTCTTTCTGTTGACGCCCGCTGACAGCGAGGAGAAATATGAAAAGCTGCTCGCGGCGCTGGCAGAATTTGAGGCGCTCTACCAAAAGGGTGCGATGGTGGGGGACGCCGTTCCCTCTTTGGCGGCGTCCGCATATGCGCATCAGACTTTGCAAGAATTTTGCGCGGCGCAATTTCGTTTCCTCAAAGAGCGCGACTTTGCGAAATGGCAAAAGAAAGTTTTCGCCAAGCTCCCCGTGCAAAAGTTGACGGGGCGGGAGGCATCGGATGCTTTTGTTTCCGGAAAAGGGAGAAAAGTCCCGCTCGCCGACGCCGTTTCCCATATCGCGTTGGAAGCGGCGGACGCGTACCCGCCGGGCATTTGTATCGTGCCGCCGGGCGCCGTCTGGACAAAAGCGGCCGTTTCCTATTTTAAAATTCTTGAAGCATTCGGGCGTGCGTTTCCGGAATTCGCCCCGGAGCTGCACGGCGTGCATGATGGACGGGTGCGTATTTTATAATTGATTTTTTCCGGAAGAGATGATACAATACGCGCATGGGGCTATAGCTCAGTTGGTCAGAGCGCTTCGCTCACATCGAAGAGGTCCTGTGTTCGAACCACAGTAGCCCCACCATTTGCGCCAAAGGAATCCGATTCGTCGGGTTCTTTTTTTGTGGAAACGGCGCGGCGCGGCGAATATGATATAATAACGAATTATGAAAGGAACTGAAATATGAAAACTTTTTTGGCGGCACTCTTTGTCCTCCTCGCGGACCAGATTTCCAAATGGTTCGTCGCGGGGCATATGGAAATTTGCGAATCGATTCCCGTGTGGCCGGGCGTGTTTCATTGGACGTACATTTACAATCGCGGCGCGGCTTTCGGGATTTTTGAAGATCAAAAGTGGCTGTTTCTGGTGATTGTCGTCGTCCTCTTTGCGGGCTATGCGTGGGCGTGGAAAAAAATTCCGAAAGAGCCGTGGTATTTTCCGACAGGCGTCGGATTTTTGCTGGGCGGAGCGCTCGGAAACGCCATCGATCGCGCGCGGCTTCCGGGCGTCGTGGATTTCTTTGATTTTCGCATCTGGCCTATCTTCAATGTGGCCGATATCGGGATTTGCGTCGGTATGGCGTGCATTTTATTTTATTTTTGGAGGAAGGACGCATGACGGAAAAGCAGTTTACAGTGACGGCGGCAGCGGCCGGGATGCGTCTCGACGTATTTTTGACGGATGTTTCCGGATTTTCGCGCGGGCGCGTGCAGCGGCTTTTGAAGGAGGGCGCGGTCACGCTTTCGACGGGAAAGGCGGCGAAGGGAAATTTGCGCGTCGCAGAAGGGGACGTCGTGTCGCTGGTCTACGAAGAGCCGGAAACCTTCGTGCTGGCAGCGGAGGACATCCCGCTCTCGATTCTCTACGAAGACGAGGAAATGATTGTACTCGACAAGGCGCGGGGCATGGTGTGCCATCCGGCGCCGGGAAATATGACGGGGACGCTCGTGCAGGCGCTTTTGCACCACGTGGGACCGTCGATATTGGATGTGGGCGACGCGGCGCGCCCGGGCATCGTGCATCGACTTGATAAGGACACGTCGGGCGTCATGGTCGCCGCCAAAACGGCGCGGGCCTATGAGGCGCTCCGAAAGGAAATCGGCACGCACGAGGCCGTTCGTCATTATCTGGCGCTCGTCCACGGAAACTTGCCCGCCGATTCCGGCATCATCCGCCTGCCGCTCGGGCGAAGCCCAAAGGACAGAATGAAATGGGCGGTGGAGCCGAAAACGGGAAAACCGGCCGTGACGCATTTTCGCGTCCTGGAGCAGTTTCCGCATTATTCTTGGCTTGATTGCCGTCTGGAAACGGGGCGCACGCACCAGATTCGCGTCCACATGGCACACATCGAGCATCCGGTCGTGAATGACCCGCTCTACGGATACAAAAAAGACCATTTCCCCATCGCGGGGCAAGCGCTTCATTCGCACACGCTCGATTTGCACCATCCCGTGACGGGAGAAGAGATGCACTTTGAGGCGCCCGTGCCGGCGGATTTGGCGGCGTGTCTGGAAATGGCAAGAAAAGGAGAGCGCTGAAGCGATCCGAGATGGGGCCGGGAGCGGATTGCTCGGCTTTTGCGCCTCATCTCGCCGCTGACCGTCGTCCGTGTAACCGTGAACCGTGTGTCACAAAGTGCGAAAAGATTGAAAGGCTTGAAGTTGTGGCAAGAAACTTTTTCTTTCTTTTCCGTGCTCCGTTTTGTCTATGGCTTGATAAGGCTTGGCTCACATTCGATATTTTGCCGTCCTTCCAAAACTAAACACGAGAAAGGTCGAGAACGTAAGCGGCAGCAACCTCAAATTCATTTTTATGTGACGAGCGGTAAACGGTAAATGGCTTTTGCGGCAGGCGCAAGATAGTTGTTAGTTGCTAGCTTTTAGCTATTAGTCGGAAAGCAGTGTCGCCTTTGGCGACGATTTTATAAAATATCGCGAAGCGAACCGCTTAAAACTAAGAGCTAATGGCTAATAGCTAACAACTTTTCGCTTTATGTGGAAGAAAGGCCAAACGCATCTATGGGATGGTTACCGTTTCTATCATCATACCAGCGCTTGACAATGAAGGCTTCGACCTGTATAATGTTTCAGTCATTGCATGGGGTGCTGTGACGCAACCGCGCGTGTCGGGTCTTGAAATTCTTTGCATTTCGGCGAAGATACCCGCCATCGGCGAGTCTGGTAGAAGGAGGTGCACACATGTACGCTATCGTCAAAACCGGCGGAAAACAGTATTGCGTGGAAGTCGGCAAGAAAATTTCCGTGGAAAAGCTCGATGTCGAAGTCGGCAGCGAAGTCACGCTGGATGAGGTTCTCTTCATCGGCGGCGACAAAGTCGAAATCGGCGCTCCGTTCGTTAAGGGAGCGAAGGTCACGGCCAAGGTCCTCGAGCAGGGAAAAGGCAAGAAAATTCGTATTTTCAAGTACAAAGCGAAATCGAATTATCGTCGTCGTCAGGGACATCGCCAGCCGTTCACACTGCTGGAAGTCACTGCGATTGAGGGCTGATGATTACGGTCCGAATCCGCACGACGGACGGCCGGATTTCCTCGTATGAGGTGAGCGGCCACGCGGAGTATGCGGAGCACGGGAAAGACATCGTCTGCGCGGGAGTTTCCTCGCTGACGCTTTCCGCGGCGCTCGGGCTTCGTGATGTATTGCACAAAAAAGGGACGTATCGCTCGGAGGCGGGGCGGCTTTTCGTCGAGATTTCGGAAACGGATGACCGGACGGAAGCGATTCTTCGCACGATGCGAATCGGCCTTTTGGAAATGCAGAAACAATATTCAGAATTGATTACGATAGAGGAAACCGGGAGGTGATTTCCATGTTGCAATTTGATCTCCAGCTTTTCGCTCATAAGAAAGGGGTATCGAGCTCCAAGAACGGCCGCGATTCTCATGCGCAGCGTCTCGGCACGAAGATGCACGACGGCATGCTCGCCAAGACGGGCAATATCATCGTCCGCCAGCGTGGCACGCACATCCATCCGGGTGTCAATGTGGGCATCGGCAAGGATGATACGCTTTTCGCTCTGGCGGAAGGGAAAATTCATTTTGAACGTCTGGGACGTGACAAGAAACAGGTCAGTGTCTATCCGGTCGCATAAGAAGGGCGCCTTCGGGCGCTTTTTTTGTGCCTGTTTGTTGTGCTGCGCTATGAGGCGCATAGAGATAGAGACGTCAGACGCTTGCTCAGTTTTTTTTGCATCTATCGAGCAGCGGTCTGTTTTCCGTTATCCGTTTACCGTCCGTTACATCGCAAGACAAACAAAGTCATTCATGCACGGTTCA
>CAVEYT010000043.1:0-9262 GCA_963619995.1 Acutalibacteraceae bacterium
TCGCGGCAACCGGCCGCCAAAAGATGATTCGCGAAGCAGCCCCCGCTCAATAAAACATCCGAAATCCCAAAATAGTTGGCACTTCGGACGACCATCTCGATGATGGCGCGGTGAAACGCGAGTGCTTTCTCCGCGGGCGTCCCCTTTGCGGCAAGAAGTTCGCGAAGGAGCGCCGCGCCGTCCCAGACGAGACCCGCCTCCGTTTCTTCCGGCTCCCACAAAAGAGACAGAGCGTCTTTCGCTGCCGTCGCTGCGGCCTCGAGCGCCATCGGGCATTCGCCTTTGAAACGGTTTTCTTCCTTTCCCAAGAGCAGCGCCGCTGCCGCATCGAAAAGCCGTCCCATACCGGAGTTTCCTATCGTATTCACCCCGGCAGACAGCGCGGCGGAGACCGTCTCATATCGCGGATCGTCCGCCGCGAGCCCTGCGGCGTGCATATAACAATACGCACTTTTCCACGCTTGGCGAATGGAAACGTCGCCGCCCAGCATCGGAATGGTGCGCAGATGCCCCACGCGCCGCATCTCTGTGCCTTCGCACAAAAGAATTTCGCCGCCCCAGACCGTGCCGTCATCGCCGTAGCCGCTGCCGTCGAAGACAAAAGCGAGCGCCGGGCCGCGAAGATTGTGCTCGGCCATGACGGAAAGCGCGTGCGCGTGATGATGCTGCACGGTGAGAAGCGGAAGATTTCGTTTCTCGGAAAGCGCCCGTCCCCACGCGGACGAAAAATAACCCGGATGGCGATCGATGACGACGGCTGTCGGCGAAAGACCCAGCATCCGCTCCCAATCGGCCTCCGCCTCCGCCACGGCCGCCGCTGCCCGCTCGCTCTCCCAATGGCAAGGCATTTGCGCCGGATAGAGCCGTCCCTTAGCCGCGAGGCAAAAAGCGGGATCCGTATCGGCGCCGGTCGCCAAGATGGGCGGCGCATCTCCGGAAAACGAAATCGGCTCCGGCAGGAAACCGCGCGTGCGGCGGAGGACTTGCAGGCGCCCCGCCGTCACTTTGGCGACGCTGTCATCCGCCGGGCGCAAAATTTCCCGGTCATTCCCAAAAAATCCCGCGATGTCTTCATGCGTTTCAAAAAAGGTTTCCGCTTCCGCGTCGCGATAGAGAATCGGCTCCCCGGAGAGATTCGCACTCGTGACGACGAGCGGCGAGACCGCTTCGGCCAGTAGCGCATAGAGTCCCGTCGACGGCAGCATGACGCCCAGGCGCGGCACGTCCTCGCACACTTCCGGCAGCACGGCGCGTTTTGGCCGCGCCAGCAAAATCGGCCGCACGGGCGAGGCGAGGCATTCGATTTCTTGTTCGTCCAGTTGCACCCATGCCGCCGCCGTTTGGATATCCGGAAACAGAAACGCGAAAGGCTTTCCGGCGCGATGCTTCAAGTGGCGCAGCCGACGAACCGCCCCCGCATCGTCGCCGCGGCAAAGGAGCTGGTAGCCGCCCATCGCTTTCACGAGCAAAATCGCGCCGCACCGCAAAAGGCGAATCGCCTCGGTCAAAGCCGCCTCTTTTGCCAATTCCGCCTCCCGCGTCCGACCGAAAAGCTGCGGCCCGCACGCCGGACACGCAATCGTTTCTCCGTGGCAACGCCGATCTGCTACATCACTGTACTCGCGCGCGCAATCGTCGCAAAGAGCAAAGCGCGCCATCGTCGTCCGCTCGCGGTCATACGGAAGATTTTTCACAATCGTATAGCGCGGCCCGCACGCCGTGCACGAAAGAAACGGATAGCGACAGTGTCGGTCGGCGGCATCAAAAAGCTCGCGGCGGCAATCGTCGCACATCCCGATATCGGCCGGAAAGACCGGCGCACAAGGCGTCCCGCTGCTTTCAATCGAGCGAAAATCCGAAAAGCCGACGGGCAGAGCCTCCTCCATCCGAAGCGTTTCGACCGAAATCGGTGCCGACGCTTGCCGGAGTTCCTTCGCGAAAGCCAAAATCCGATCGCGCGACCCTTCGACGAAAATCTCCACGATGCCGCCCGCATTCATCACGGTGCCGCAAAGCCCCGCCGCCCGCGCCCGGCGCACGACAAAAGGCCGAAACCCCACGCCCTGCACGCGCCCCGTCACCCCCATGCGAAATGCCGTCATCGTCTTCCTTTCTTTTGCCTTCTTGGCAAACCGTTTCCAGAATTTTTTTCATTATACCACGGACGCCGGAGAAACCCGGCCGCGCCTGCTTCGTTTCCACACACAAAAAAGCAGCCTTCCCCAAAAAGAAAGCTGCTTTTTTATGTGCCGTGCCGAGATTATTCGTCTTCGATTTCCAGACCCCACATGATGGCCGGAATGTCGTCATTCGGCTGCGTCAAATTGATGTCGCCCAGATCGATCGGCGCCATGACATTGTCCATGACAATCGGCTCGTACCCTTTGATCCAGAAAATCATTCTGTAGGGAATGCCGGCCGCTGCCCGGACGCAGAATTTCCCCTCTTTGTCCGTATGCTCGACGCCGATCTTCCCGCCGGGCGTCCCTTCATACTGCCGAAGGTCCAGGCGATTTTGATATCCTCTTTCGATGACCATATCCTTACAACCCGCGACGCGAGCGTCATAGACCGGCACGCCATTCACGAGAATGCGCCCGGAAATATCGGGCATCTGCTGCGGTGCTTGCTCGCGCGAAGCTTCGGCACCCGAGTAAATGGCAGGCTGTCCGCCGCTGTTTCCGTTATTCGCCGAGCCGCCGGAATTTCCGGAAACTTTTTCCTTCACGACATTTTCCACCAGGCCGCCGAGACTGAAAGCCTCCGCCGTGAAAACCGGGGCGGCAAAGAGCGCCGTCGCCGCTGCCAGAGCCATCCATTTCGTCATTTTCATGATACATCTTCCTTTCTCTTCTTTGAAATCAAAATTACGAGGGAATGAGGAAAATATATAAACCGAGCCGACATCGCCCGGGAAAGCGCCTTACAGTTTCGCGTGTGCAAATTCCTCCGCGCTGCCGAAGAGACGGATGCGTTTCTGATCCGGCGTCATCGCATTCCAGTTTTCCAAATCCGTCGGCGTGAGGACAATCCACGAAAGTTTGGCCGGCAGTTTCTCCCATTCGCCGAACACTTTGTCCTCGACTTCGCCATATTCCGACTCGGTGATGACCTCCCCGATCTCATTATAGAAGACCGGCGGCAACCCTTCGTCACGGCGGCTCTCATAGCGGGCCGGGCGTCTCTGGAAAATCTCATCGCCTTGGAGCGAGAAAGCGAAAAGATTCGTATATGCTTTGCCGAGATCGATTCCGACGTACCAAATCGTGCCGTCCGACGGATTTTTGTACGCGTGAAGCGTCGTCTGCGTCATGTCGATCTTGAGCGCATTTTTCCCGTCATCTTCTTTGATCGGAATCACTTTCACGCCCTCGATATCCTTGCCCTGCGGCCGATAAATTTTCGTCTCGGTCGCAAAATCAGAAGCATTGAATTCCGCCACAAGGAGCTCCGTCGTGCCGTCGCGATCCAAATCCGCCGCCGCAATCGCAATCGAGTCCCCCGTGAGTTTCTCCGGCATCCAGGTCTTTTCTTCTTTGAGATACGTCCCCAGATCGCTCCAAGAATCCGCCGAAACCACACCGACGCCGCCCAAAAGGCAAGCCGCCAAGACCGCCGCACCCAATTTCTTCATTTTCATACTCTTTCCTTCCTTTCCGAGAAAAATGATAAATGGAAACTCTATCCGCCATCCGTTCACCGTTCACCGTTCTTCTCATCCCATGAAATCCCAAGCTATTCACGCACGGTAAACGGTTCACGGATGACGGTATAGCACCGCTATGAGACACCCACTGCTCACTGCTAACTACTAACTACTAACTATCTTGCGCCTGACAAAAAATAATCCGTCATCGAATGACGACAATCCGCCCTTCCCCTTCCGGCTTCTCATATCCTTCCCCGATAGTGCCGCCGCGCTTCTCGATGAAGGCGCGGAGCGTGTCCGCATCGGTGACATCTTCGTCACGCAGGAGGACCGAGTCGCGGAACATGGTCATGCCGTCGCCGCCGAACTTCAAAATGTACGCATTGCCGCAGACGCGATAATCGCCATGGGGGTCGATCGGCACGCCGCCGACTTTCACATCTTTCACGCGACGCGCGCCGCGGACGGAAACAAAATTTCCTTTCGCATCGACTTCGACGGAAGACGGCACCGCCGCCTCGATGGTATACGTCAGGCCGGAAACCTGAAAGAACGCGCCGTCGTCCGTCGGAAATTCGCGTGCGCCCATTTCGAGCGCATCCAAAATCTGCTGCCCGGTGACATCGCGAAGCGCCATCCCGTTTCCGAAAGGGAAAACTTTCATGAGCGAACCATAGGTGATTGTCCCTTTGGGAAGCGGCGCTTGCAGGCTGCCCGCATTGATGAGCGCGACGTCGGCGTGATAGTATTCGCGCGCCGCATCGGCCGCCATGTCGCCCAGATTCGTCTCTGCATGGCGCACCGCCCAGACGCCGTCCAGCGTGTCGGTGAAATCGACCGTCGCTGTCCCAAGCTCCACCGCCAGCTCTCGCTCCGCTTTCTCTTTCGCTTTTTGCAAGAGCGCGAAGACGGTCGGCTCCTCTTTCGTCTCGGGCAGCGCGTCCAAAAGGGTCGCGGACACGGTGCCGTCATCGTGCAAAATCATTTGTCCGAGGCGCTCGAGCTGCGTGCCCGTCTGCGAGACAAGCACCGGTTTCCCGTCCGCATTCTTATTCTCACGGATATAAATTTCATGCGAATGTCCGTCAATCACCGCATCGATGCCGCGTGTCGCCCGCACGACCGCCGCACTGCTCCAAACGGGAATCGTATTGCGCGAGCCGAGATGCCCGACCAAGATGACGAAATCCGCGCCGTTTGCCCGCGCCTCGTCCACCGTTTCTTGGATGGCCGCATAGAGCGCCGCGCCCGTCTCGTCCTCCCGGAAGCCGTACACATAGTCGCCGTCCGCATTTTGGAAGAATGTCGGCGTGGAGGACACGAGCGTCTCCGGCGTCGTCACCCCGATGAAAGCGATTCGTTTCCCGTCCGCTTCCACTGTCTTGCAAGCGGGAAATACCGTCTTTCCCGTCGTGAGATCCGTGAAATTCGCACTGAAATATCCGCAGGGAAGTTGCTTCGCCAATTCAAAGAAACGGGCCATTCCGTAATCAAAATCATGATTGCCGGGCGTGGCGAAATCGTAATCGGCCGCTGCGAGAAGCGCCATCATGTCCTGCCCTTTGGAAAATTTTCCGATGGGCCCGCCTTGGACGGAATCGCCGTTCTCCACCAAAAAGACTGCCGGATACTCTTTCGCCAAATCTTTTTTATATTGCGCGACGCGGGCGAGACCGAAATTCCGATCCGCGCCGCAGTGAATATCATTCGTATGCAAAATGACGACATCCGCCCACGCCGCTGCCGGGATCGAAAGCGCCAAGAGCGCCGCGACGAAAATATTTCTTCCCCATCGTTTCATAAAAAACTCCCCACGATCAGAATTTTCCGCCGAAGCCTCCGTGGCCGCCGCTCGATCCACCTCCACTGCCGCCGCCGGAATTGGCATTGGCTTTCGCCTTCGGCCGCCGCATGACATTGGTGTAAAGATACGTATCATCCTGCTCCGTCAAGCGGAAAGATTCGCGATCGAGATACGCGGACGCCGCCGGTTCGGGCATGACATTGCTCATCTGCCGAATGAGGACGCTCCGGACGCCGAAACCCGCCAGGATGGCCAAAAGTGCCGCGACGCCGAGCGCCAGCGGATTGAATTGCTCGGACGGCAGATACGGCTCGCCCTCCTCTTCGTAATACGTCACCATCTCATCGACGCGGCGGACGTAATTTTCAAACCCCTCCGCATAGCGACCGTCGCCCAAAGAGGGCAAAAACGCTTCCTTCAGATAGTCGCCGCCTTCCCCGTCGACAATTTTCGCCTTCATTTTCACATCGGTCGCCACATACCAATCGCGATCCGCCATCGACAACACGAGGACCATGTTTCCGTTTTCCCCGTCCGTAAAGACGCGATCCAAAATCTGATCGGCATATTGCGCGGCCGACGTATTCACCTGCTTCACGGTGACGACGCCGACGCGGATTTTATGCTTCGCCTCGATCGCCTGGATTTCCTTTTGGAGCGTCGCCTGCTCCGTTTCCGTCAAAATCCCCGCGCCGTCCAAAAGTGAGGGCGCCGCCGCGAACGCTTGCGCACCGCACAGGAAGAGCACCGCCGCCAGGACGGCCGCCAGAAATTTCATCACTGCTTTCATGCCTCTTCCCTCCTTATCCCAAGAACGCTTTCACGACAAAGTAGAGAATCGGCGTCAGAACGCAAGCGACACCGCCCATGTACATCATGGATTTTTGATTGTCATACGGAAGCGAGCCGACGACTTTCCCCGTCTGCCCGTTCATCATAAAGGTGTACGGCGTGCCGTTGTAGCGCGTCGTCAAAATCCAGACCGGCGCCATCGCGTAGGCCACGTTTCCGCCCTTTTTCTCGACGCTGTAATTTTTGCAATCGCAGCGCATATAGCCCGTGACCGTCTCTTCCAAGACGCCGACGGCACTGTTTTCGACGCGCGCATCGGCCCGCGGCACGGACGCCTCCGCATTCACATCGTATTTATCCGCAAGGAAACCCGTGAGGTACGCCGCAGAAAACGGGACCATCTCGCTGTAATCGAAAGGCTCGATGCTTTCCATATACGTGTCATCGATCTTGGACGAGCCGTCGACCGGAATTTTCGAGAAATGCATCTCGCCCGCCCGGTCGCATTGGTACACCGTCGTCGTCGTGATGACTTCGTCCGACGTCTCCGTGACCGTATCGTTTTCCGCGCGGAATTCCGCATCGGCGGCCACATCGGAATCGAAAAGCCAAAACGGCACATACATCGGCTGAATGGCCTCGACGCGATTGTTCGCCGTAAACGCCGCGGGCAAAAGCAGTTTCCCTTTATAAAATTGCTGCAAGGCCGCGACCGCATCTTCTTTCGTTTTCTTGAAAGGAATCACATAGTCGGGACGAAGCACCCCTTCAAATTTCGCGGGCAGCATCGTCGGATTGCCGCAGTAGCAACACTCCGTCGCCATCGTATTCTCATCGCTGACGATTTCCGCCCCGCACGACGAGCACGTGACGACTTTCATCATCGCCGCTTCTTCCGCGCTCCACTCGCCGCCGGCCGCTTCCGTCTTCCACTTGGCCTCCTTGGCCGCCTCGGCGCGCACCGCTTTCTCCTGCGCTTTGGCAAAGAGCGCCTCGATGGTCGCCGTGTCAAATTCCGCATCGCAATACGGACAAACGACCTTAGCGGCACCGGGATCGAAATCCAGCGGCCCGCCGCAATTCGGACATTTGTAACTCACGGATGTATCTGCCATATTTTCACCTCATTCTGTTATATTTCAGGAAACTGGGACCGTGAAAAAGTTTTTTGCGTTTTTTTGTACAAAATCACGCGGGGTGCTCGGCTGCTCAGCCTTAAAACAGTTAGCAGTTAGCAGTTAGCAGTTAGCAGTTAGCAGTGCTGGAACGCGCCTCGCGCGATTTAATGAATGCGGCGAAGCCGCCACCTGAACTGCTCACTACTCACTACTAACTACTAACTTTTATTCTTGTTTATCTATGCAACCAAAATCTTTTACGTTTTATCCGCCTCATCAAAAGGATCACCGCATTGCGGGCAGAACTTCGGCGGATTTTTCGGATCTTCCGGCACCCAGCCGCATTTGCTGCACTTGAAAGACGGTGCGGCTTCCGGCTTCGGTTTCCCGCAATTCATGCAGAATTTTCCTGTATTCTGCGTGCCGCATGCGCAAGTCCAAGAATCCGATTCGGGCTTCGGTTTCCCGCATTCCGCGCAGAATTTTCCCGTATTGCCCGTCTTGCCGCAGCTGCACGTCCAGCCCGCTTGCGGCTCCGGTTTCGGCTTGCCGCATTCCGCACAGAATTTGCCCGTGTTTCCCGTCTTCCCGCACGCGCAAATCCAGCCCTCCGCCGGTGCCGCTTGCGGTTGTGCAGCTTGCTGCGCCGCTTGTGCCTGCTGGGCCGCGGCCATCTGTCCGTACATCGCCGTCCCCGCGCCACCGGCCATATTCATGCCCACGAAAGCGCCCATCGCACCCATGCCGCCCTCATTCTGCGCGGCCATACGCATCGCGTCGCTCGTCGAATCCGCCATCGCGCCCATCGCCAAATTCGGATTCGCCATCGAATGCGCCATCTGCACCTTCTGCAGCTTCGCCTCGTCGTCCTCATTCGCCTTGATGCTGTCCACGCCGAAGGAAACGATTTCAATCCCGCGCAGCTCTCTCCATTTCTGCGAGAGCACCTCATTCAAAGCATCCGCCAGCTCCATCGTATGCCCCGGAAGCTCCGTGTAATCGATCTTCAGTGCGGACAATTTCGCAAATGCCGGCTGCAGCGCCGTGCGAAGCTCCGTCCGAAGCATGCTGTCGATATTGTCGCGCGTGTAGCAATCCGCCGCGTTTCCCGCCACATTCGTATAGAAAAGAAGCGGATCCATGATGTGATAGCTGTACTCGCCGAAGCAACGAATCCGCATCGTCAGCACCTGCCCCGTCACATTGTCGAAGGATTTGAACGGCACCTCCGAAGGCGTCCCGTACTTGTTTCCCAGAATTTCCTTCATATTGAAATAGTAGACGCGCTGATCCTTACCGGGATCGCCGCCCATCGTGAAACGTTCCTTGATTTTCTTCCACGCATCGGAAACGCCCGTCTTGAGGTCGCCCGTGAAAACAGACGGCTCCGTCGACGTATCGTACACATATTCGCCCGGCTCGTTGCAGACCTCGACCACGCGGCCCTGCTCCACGATGATCATGCACTGGCCGTTGTTCACCGCGATGCGCGAACCGTTGGAAATAATATTATCCTCACCGCTCGTATTCGAACTTCTCCCCTCCGAACTCAACCGTTTCTGCCCTTTGACCATGAGCGTATTCGCATCGATCGAATCGCAGTAGAAAAATTCCTTCCACTGATCGCCAAGCACGCCGCCGACGGCGCCCAGACCCGCTTTAATCAATCCCATAGTGTGTTCCTCCTTTGCATGAAGTCGCCGGACTCTGCCGGCAAAGGAAATCCCGATCGCGTTCGGCATTTCCCGACAGGAAACAGGAGCCGTGACGCCTTTTTCCGATGGCGTCACCGATGAAGAGAGATAGACTTCTCTTTCTATAAGTTTATCAAATTATAGGCTCGGATTCAATCTGTTAAACAGAAATTTTTGAAACTTTTTTCAGCGTGAATTTCTTTTT